>JBKHJU010000296.1:0-3791 GCA_046537985.1 Longimicrobiales bacterium | reverse complement strand
GGGTCGTGGAGGACGACGGTGTGGCCGCCGGATCCGCGGTGGTTCCTGGCGCCGGGGGTGGAGCGGATGCCGCCCACGGGAGGAGGGAGGATGGGGACGGCGGCCGACGCTGGACGGGGAGTGGGGCGCCCACCGCGGACCGTCATGGAGCCACCTCCGCTGCCCGGGGCTTCAAGGTCCTCGTCATCGACGACGAGAACGACTCCCGGGTCCTGATGCGTCACTTCCTCCAGGACTTCGGCTGCGAGGTCGTGACCGCGACATCGGCGGAGGAGGGGCTCTCCCTTGCCCGTGCCCACCGGCCCGACCTCATCACCCTCGATCTCATGATGCCCGAGACCGACGGATTCGAGACGCTCCGCACCCTGAAGGAGGATCCCGAGCTCCGGGAGATCCCCGTGGTGGTGGTCAGCATCGTGGCCAGCGAGAACCGGGGCAGCCTCCTCGGCGCCGTGGACCTCATCAACAAGCCCGTGGAGCGGGAGGACCTCCTTCGGGTCCTCTGGAGGAACCTGCTTCGAAAGCAGGGAGGGCGGGTGCTCCTGGTGGAAGACGATCCCGAGGCGAGGACGCTCTACGCCGACTATCTCGAGGAGGCCGGACTCGAGGTGGTGACAGCGGAGAACGGGGCCGAAGCGCTCCAGATGCTGAGCCAGGAGAGCCCGGACGCCATCGTGGTGGACCTCGTCATGCCCGTGATGGACGGGGTCACGTTCCTCGACAAGCTCCGGGACATTCCGGAGTACGTCGGGATTCCGGCCATCGTGGTCACGGGCCGGGAGCTCGAAGGTGAGGAGCGAGCCAGGATCTCCCAGAAGGTCTCGGGCATCATCCAGAAGGACGTCGAGGACGTGGAGGATCGGCTCCGTGACTACCTGGGGACCATCTTTCCCCTGAAGAGCCAGGGGGCGTGAGGGGAGCTCGCACGCGAGACGTGGCGTCCGTGACGCGGCGTCGTAGTCGCCTCCCGCACTCCGCCCGTGTCCGAGCTTCTGCAGGTGCCAGCGCTCCTCCCGGTCCCGGCGCTTCTCCAGGTGCCCGAGGCGGCACGCATCTTCGAGCTCTTCCAGCCCTTCGTTCCCCGACCCGGGGTAGCTTTCCAGGCCGGGGGGGCGGGCCTCCTCTTCGGCCTCGCCGCCGGCATCGCGGCGGTCCGCGCCCGCACCGGGCCCGGGCTACGGGTCCCCGACACCCGCAAGATCTTCCATTTCCTGGTGTTCAGCGGGGCGCTGGGCGTCCACCTCCTCTGGGGGGCCCCCGGGACCGCGGTCTACGGGTCCGTGATCGCAGGCATGGTCTTCGTCTCCGTGCTACGCGGGGTCGACGACCCCCTCTTCGAATCCCTGGCACGACCTACGGACGCACCCCGAAGGGGGACCTTCGTCGTCGTCCCCCTTCTGGCCACGGCCGTGGGCGGGGTCGCGAGCAACCTCTTCTGGGGTGACTTCGCCACGGTGGGATACCTGGTGGCCGGGTGGGGCGACGCCATCGCCGAGCCCGTCGGGACCCGGTGGGGAAAGCATCGATACCGGGTGCCGTCCTTCGGAGGGGTGTCCGCCGAGCGGAGCCTGGCGGGATCGGCGGCGGTCCTGGTGGCCGGTTGGCTCGGAGCGGCGGCTGCCCTCTCGCTCCTCGGAATCCAGGGCTGGCGGGTCGTGGGGGTGGCGGCGGTCTGCGCCGTCGTGGCCACGGCCCTGGAGGCGGTCAGCCACCACGGACTCGACAATTTGACCCTCCAGGTCGCCGCCTCGTGGACCGCCGCGGCATTTCTACCCTGACCCGCACCCCGTCTTCGACACGACCGAGGTTCTCCCTGTCGTCGTCCCCGACGCCCCGGACCCCGACCCATCTGGAAGCCCGTCCCGACGCCGACGGGACCCGGAAGGGGTGGTGGGGTATGGGCGAATCCAACGAGGCCTTTCTCGATCAGCTCGTGACGTGGAGGGCGCTCGGGTTCGTCTTCAACTCGCGGCGGAACGACTACGACGAGTACGAGTCCCTGCCCGACTGGGCCCGGGAGACTCTGGAAGAGCATGAGGACGACGAGCGCCCCCACCTCTACTCGTTCGAGGAATTCCGGGACGCCCGGACCCACGATCCCCTCTGGAACGCCGCACAGAGGCAGCTCAAGAGAGAGGGATGGATCCACAACTTCCTGCGGATGCTCTGGGGCAAGAAGATCCTCGAGTGGGGCTCGACCCCACGGGAGGCCCTGGACACCATGATACGTCTGAACGACCGGTGGGCCGCGGATGGCCGGGATCCCAACTCGTACAACGGCATCTTTTGGTGCCTTGGGCGATTCGATCGGGGATGGCCCGAGCGTCCCGTCTTCGGAAAGGTCCGGTCCATGTCCTCCGACTCCACCCGTCGAAAGGTCTCGGTGACCCGCTATCTCGAGCGATATGGAGCGGGGGACGGGGAGGACCCGTGAGCTCGTTCGGCACCCCACGGTGCCGCTCGTCCCAAGACGTTCCCCTCCAGGGTCCATGATGTCCGTGTCCTCCCGGGATCTCGGTCCCTGTCCCATGAGCTCGCCCGTCCGACCATGAACGTCTTCGAGCACCGATCCGTCCTCGATCACCGACCCGACGAAGTGTTTCGCTGGCATACGCGCCCCGGGGCCTTCCAACGCCTTCTTCCTCCCTGGGAGGACGCGCGCGTCCTGGAGCGGACGGGAGGGTTGGAGACGGGGAGTCGGATCCGACTTCGGATACGCCGGGGACCGGCCCGGTTCGAGTGGACCGTCGAGCACACGGAGGTCGACGAGGGTCGCTCGTTCGTCGACGAGCAGGTCGAAGGTCCATTCGCCGCGTGGAGACACCTCCATCGGTTCGCTCCCGACGAGGGGGGCGGGTGCGTCGTCGAGGATCGGGTGGAGTGGAAGCCTCCTCTGGGGGCTCTGGGCGCGGCCTTCGCGGAACCACTGGTGGAAAAGGAGCTGGGACGCCTCTTCCGCTTCCGCCACCGGAGGCTCGCACACGACCTGGACCGCCTGGCCGAGGGGGCGCCGGTCGGTCGGACGTCGGTCGCGTCTTCCGGAGAGGAGGCTCGGGGGAGCGCCGCGTTCGGCGTCGATCCCCTCACGGTCGCCATCACCGGGGCCTCGGGGCTGGTGGGGAGCAACCTGTCGGCCTTCCTCCGGGCCGGGGGCCACCGGGTCCTCCCCCTGGTCCGGTCCCGGGATCGCCTTGAGGGAGATTCGGTCTACTGGAACGCGGAGAGGGGTGAGATCGACGAAGAGGGGCTGGAGGAGGCAGACGTGCTGGTCCACCTGGCCGGCGAGCCCCTCTTCGCCCTCCGCTGGACCGAGGAGAAGAAGCGGAGGATCATGGAGAGCCGGCGGAAGGGGACGCGCCTGGTATCCGAGACGCTGGCCCGCCTGGATCGGGGTCCCCGACTCCTGATCTCGGCGTCGGGGGTGCACTTCTACGGGGACCGGGGAGACGAGATCTTGACGGAGGAGAGCGGGCCCGGCGAGGGATTCCTCGCGGAGGTGTGCCGGGAGTGGGAAGCGGCCACCGACGCGGCCGTACAGGCGGGGCTACGGGTGGTGACCCTTCGGACCGGTGTGGTCCTCACCCCGGAGGGAGGCGCTCTGGACAAGATGCTTCTTCCGTTCAAGACGGGCCTCGGGGGGCGACTGGGAAGCGGACGACAGTTCTTCAGCTGGATCGACGCCGACGACCACCTGGGCCTCATCCATCACGTCATGGCGAACCGGGACATCCGGGGACCGGTCAACGCGGTCTCGCCGGGGTCGGTTCCCAACGCGGTCTTCACGGACACGC
>JBKHJU010000295.1:0-3803 GCA_046537985.1 Longimicrobiales bacterium | reverse complement strand
GGAGATTCCTGTGGATGGACAGGAGACGAAGACGGAGGCCGGCGCGGGATTGGTCCGGACGGGTGTGAGCGACCATGGCCAACCTGGCCACGGCGAGGGTGGAGGCCGTGACGGGAGGCGAGGTTCGACGAAGGGGAGCCGTGGCTGAGCCGACCGAGATCCTCCTCGCCGACGATCACGCCATGTTCCGGGCCGGCCTGAAGGCCCTGATCGAGGTCGAGCGCGGATTCGAGGTGGTGGGCGAAGCGGCCACCGGAGACGAGGCGGTGGACAAGGCCCGGGCGCTGAAGCCGGACATCGTCATCATGGACCTTTCCATGCCCGGGTCGGGAGGGCTCGAGGCTACGCGCCGGATCGCCGCGCTCGGCCTCGACACCAAGGTCCTCGTCCTGACCGTTCATGCCGAGGAGGAATACCTGGTACCGGTGGTCGAGGCGGGGGCCAGCGGGTACCTGACCAAGACGAGCGCCGACCAGGATCTCATCGAGGCGCTGAAGGTCGTGTCCCGGGGCGAGGTCTACCTTCCCACGAAGGCCACCACCCTCCTCCTTCGGCAGTACAAGATGTCGGAGGCGTCGGACGAGCCGGGGCTCCGGGACCTGAGCCAGCGGGAGCAGGAGGTTCTGGCTCTTACCGCGGAGGGATACAGCTCCCGGGAGATCGGGAAGAAGCTGTTCATCTCTCCGAAGACCGTGGATACGTATCGCTCCCGGATCATGGACAAGCTTCGACTCAACCATCGGTCGGAGCTCGTCCGCTTCGCCCTGAAGGTCGGGCTTCTCAAGCAGTCGTGAGGAGGCGTGTGGGGGAATTTCCCACGTCCCCCCGACGGATTTTCCCGACGGAGGTGCCCACTCTCTCTGGGTAGCTTCCGTGCTTCCTGCGGAGTCGTCGCAGGCTCGACGGAGCAGGCGACGAGCCGACGTCGTCGCCGCACGAGGAAATGGAGTCGCATCGGATGGAAAAGGAGCGGAGGGGATGCCCGCGAGGGAGGAAGGAATGACCGGAGCTTCGACCTCGGGGCCCAGCGCTCCGCGTCTCGTGCTGGCCATGCTCCTCCTGGTCGTTGTCGGGGGGCCTCTGGTCTACGTCCTCTGGGGCGCCATCAATCAACTGCTCCTGGGCGAGGTCCAGCAGGTTCGCTTCTCCCTCGTGGTTCCGGCGGCAGCGGTGTTCCTGGTGCTCGTGATCTTCGTCTCGCGTCTCGTGCGTCGATGGGAGGGACAGGAATGACGTCTTCGAGTTCAGGGCCTGCGTCCTCGTCTCCTTCCGAGAAGCGGCCCTCCCCGAAAGCCGGCTCCCGCTCGGAACGCTCCGGGAGCTCCGGAGATGCGCCACAGGGTGGTTTCTCGTCCCGGACCGGCTCCTCGTCCCGGAGCGGCTCCTCGTCCCGGAAGGGCTCCCCGGACCCAGGGGGCGACGCATCGGAGCCCAATACCGCGGGAACGCTCTTCATCATGATTCTCTTCCTCATGACCCTCGCGGGCATGTGGGGGATCATGTACCTGATGCTCCTGGAGACGTAGGGCGGAATCATGAGGGTCTACGTCTACGAGAAGGCGTTTCTATGGGCCGGGGCGGTGGTCCTCGTCGTCTTCATGGGGGCGCTCCTGTACGCTTCGACGGCCATGGGGATCAACCTTCCCGGCGCCGAGGAGCGGGTCGATCCGGCCACGGTCGCCTCCCTGCCTCCCTTCGACTCACCGGGGGTCCGGCAGGTGGGAGAGGGGCGCTACGAAGTGGTGATGATCGGACGGGCCTGGCAGTTCACACCGGATGAGATCCGGGTTCCCGCCGGATCGGAGGTCACCTTCATCGCAACGGCCACCGACGTCATCCACGGGATCCACGTCGAGGACACCCGGATCAACATGATGCTGGTTCCCGGCCAGATCGCCCGAAACAGCTATACCTTCCGGGAGCCCGGAGAGCATCTCATGGTTTGCCACGAGTTCTGCGGAGCGGGACATCACCTCATGTACGGCACGGTGGTCGTCGAATGAGCGGGGGACCCGGAGTGAGCGGCGGCGTGGGCGCGGGAGATGGCGGGCGAACTGGAGCGGGCGGGTCCGCGGGGAACCGTTCGGTGGTGTTCGACCCGTCGGGCTACGACCTTCCCGTCGAGCAGAAGAGGGTCCTGCGCTGGACGCTCTACATCGGGTACTTCGCCCTGGGAGCCGGGGTCGCCCACGGTCTGGCCCAGTCCCTCTCCTACGCCGGCATAGACATCCTCCGCTTCTTTCCCGCCCTGAGGAGCTACTACCAGGGACTCACGGGACACGGAGTGGCCAACGCCCTCTTCTTCACCTTCTCCTTCGCCAACGCGTTCCTCCCCCTGCTCACGGCGCGGGCCCTGAGCCGGCCCCTGAACCAGCGATTGAACCACGCGGCTCTCTGGACCCTGGTGGCGGCCAACATCCTGGTCATCTACGCCGTCACCACGAATCAGGCGTCGGTCCTCTACACCGCCTACCCGCCCCTCCAGGGACACTGGACGTTCTACCTGGGGCTGGTGCTGCTGGTGGTGAGCACCTATCTGGCGTCGGCCAACATGTTCTTGACCCTGCGGGCGTGGAGGAAGGAGCATCCCGACGAGCGGATCCCCCTCCTGGCCTTCATCTCCGTGGTGTCCTACGCCATGTGGGATCTGGCGTCGCTGGGCGTGGCGGTCTCCTTCATCGGATTCCTGCTGCCCTGGTCCGTGGGTCTCCTCGAACGCGTGGATGCCCTCTTCCACCGTACCCTCTTCTGGTTCACCGGCCACGCCATCGTCTACGCATGGCTCCTTCCGGCGTACGTGTCCTGGTACGCACTGGTGCCGAAGCAGGCCGGTGGAAAGCTGGTGAGCGACTCCCTGACCCGGACCGTGTTCATCCTCTTCCTCCTGCTGTCGATTCCCACCGGATTCCATCACCAGTACACGGATCCGGGGATCAGCGAAGGGATGAAGGCCTTCCACGCCGTGCTGACCTTCGGCGTGTTCTATCCCAGCCTGGCCACGGCCTTCTCCGTCGTGGCGGCGCTCGAGATCGCTGGCCGAGCCCGGGGCGGGAAGGGGCTCCTGGGCTGGATCAAGAAGCTGCCCTGGGACGATCCGTCCCTCGTGGCGCAGATGCTGGCCATGATCACCTTCGTCTTCGGGGGAATCACGGGGCTCATCAACGCCTCCTACGCCGTGAACCAGGTCGTCCACAACACGGCGTGGATCCCGGGCCACTTTCACATGACCGTGGGAAGCGCCGTGGCCCTGACCCTCATGGGGATCGCCTACTGGCTCATCCCGTACCTCACGGACCGGAAGCTCTGGGGCCGGAAGCTGGCCCTGGCCCAGGCCTGGATCTACACGATCGGCGTCCTGGTCTTCGCCCGGGGAATGATCTCCGGGGGCCTCCAGGGCATGCCCCGGAGGACCTTCCTGGCCGAGGCTCCCTACATGGATCCGGAGTGGGAGCTGGCGGGAATCCTCACCGGCGTCGGTGGCTCGCTCATGACGGTCGGGGCCGTCCTCTTCTTCGTCATCGTCGTGGCGACGATCGTCATCGGAAGGAAGGGAGAGGCTCCGCAGGATATTCCCTTCAGCGAGACCGTGTCGGGACCGGCGAAGGAAGGGTGGGAGCTCCGCCTCGACCGGATCGGATTCTGGGTCGGCGCCGCGATCCTCCTGATCCTCATCGCGTACGGCCCCTTCCTCGTGGGCTACATTCCCATCAACGCGGTGTCTCCGGGCTATGGATTCTTCTGATTCGGCCAGCCTCGCCCCCTGTGCGGCGGGGCCCTCCGACGGCCCGGACGCGCCTTTACCC
>JBKHJU010000294.1:0-3818 GCA_046537985.1 Longimicrobiales bacterium | reverse complement strand
GGCCAGGGGTTGGAGAACCGCTCCTCCTCGATGAAGTCCGGGTCGGTCAGGGCGCGCAGGTATTCGATGACGGCCTTTCGCTCCTCCTCCGTGATGGTGAACCCGGTGATGAACTCGCTCTTGTGCGGGTTCTCGCTGCCCACGCTGCCGGCGTAGGGTCCGTCCTCGATCGTCCTTCCTCCCGCCGCGTAGTGGTCGAGGACCTCGTCCAGCGTGGCGATGCTCCCGTCGTGCATGTACGGCGCGGTGAGGGCGATGTTTCGCAGCGTAGGCACCTTGAAGCGCCCCATGTGTTCCGGCTTTCCCGTGTGGACGATCAAACCCTGGTTGGGCTCCGGATACCTCCCGTCCTCGTCCAGGTTGTAAAGGGCGTTGTTGTCGTACTGGACCTCGGGCGCTCCCTTTTCGGCGTGGTCGAAGGTTCCCGTGAAGAACGTCCCTCCATGACACCGGAAGCATCCCATGCTGTCCCCGGAGGCGAGGGGCCGCTCGGAGAAGAAGAGCTCCCTCCCGAGCTTCGCCGACTCCGAGAGGGCGCTCTCGTCGCCCCGCCGGAAGTCGTCCTCGGGTGAATTCCCGGAGATCAGGGTGCGCTGGAAGGAAGCCAGGGCCTTCGAGACGTTCTCCATGACGAGCGGCACGTCCTCATCGGGAAACGCCTCGGCGAAGAGGGACTGGTAGAGGTCGTCCGCTCGCAACCGGTCGAGGAGCTCGCCCTCGTCGGCCATCCCCAGCTCCACGGGATCCGTGCCGAACAGTGGGGTGCGGGACTGATGGGCCAGACTCCCTTCATCGGGATTCATCCACGTCAGCACCGGCTGGTAGCCGACGTTCGCGAGGCTCATGGAGGCCCGGGGGTGGGGTTCCTCGGTGGACCCGATACCGACCTCTCTCCCGTCCGTGAAGGCGAGCTCCTGCTGGTGGCAGGAAGCGCAGCTCTGGGTCCGGTTGCCGGAGAGGCGCTGGTCGTAGAAGAGGCGGCGGCCGAGCTCCACCTTCTCCTCGGTCATGGGGTTGCCGTCCGGGTCAGGGACCCGGGGCTCGGGGAACCCGGGCGGTAGATCCCAGGAAAATTCTTCGCCGGGAGGATCGGGATCCCCGCCGGGTCCTTCGTCGTCTCCGGGTCCGGCCACCTCGTCGCTGCCGCCGCAGGCAACGAGCAGCGTCACCGCGGCCGCCATCGAGGCCACGAGCCGGAACTCCGTCCACGGTCGGCTCCGGCCCTCGTTCTGTCTGTCCAACTGTCCACCCATCCTCGCTCCTTGACCGATTACCGGGCTCCGGTGCCACCGGAAGCCGGGGTCGTACTTCATAGAAGATTGAGATTCGAATCGTCCGCGCCCGACGGCTCCCTTCGGAGAGCACCTTCGGTGAGCGGCCGAACGATGTGATTCCATCCGCCATCAGGGGAATCATAAGATATTGAAGCGGGCGCACGTTCGCACGGTCGTTCGTCGCTTACGCCCTCGCCGGAGGCTCGACGCACTTGTATCGTGGCGGCACGGATGCGTCGCCGCATAGCTTTCACGCGATCTCCATTTCACCCGACTGCATATTCCACGGGAGGCCGGAACGATGACCGAAGGCTTGGACGGATTGCTCGGACGGTACGAGGGGGGATCCATTTCACGGCGGGAGCTCCTCCTCACCCTGTCCGCCCTCGTGGCCGGGGCGGGGAAGCTCGGCGCCGGGACCGAGCCCGGGCGGGGCGGCATGGGTGGCGTCCCCGAGAAAGCGGCCGCGTCGGGAACACGATCGCAGACCCCCCCCTTCCAGGGCCGCACCCTCAACCACACCACCATGTTCGTCTCCGACCTGGACCGGTCGGTGGAGTTCTACCAGGGGCTCTTCGGGATCCCCGTCCGAAGCACCCAGGCGAACGGGGTGAACCTGGCCCTGGGGAACCGGAATCAGTTCCTGGGGCTGTATTCCGCGCCCCCCGGCGGTCCGGCCATCCACCACGTCTGCGTCGGCGTGGACGACTTCGATCCCGACGAGGCCATGGAGAAGCTGGCGGCGTACGGCGTGGACTCGGGCCGGATCCGGATGCGGGGAGAGACCCCCGAGCTCTACTTTACCGACCCCGACGGCCTCGACATCCAGATCCAGGACGTGAGCTATTGCGGTGGAGGCGGCCGAATGGGGGACGAGTGTTGACCCGTGGGTCGAGCCGTGAACCGTGAGCCGCCGAGGTCCGTGGCTCCCTCGCGGACCGGCGCTGTGCGGGCTCGGGGTCTTTCTTACCCTTGCCGCGAGCACCTGCGCGGGGCCCGGGCCACCCGGAACGTCCGAGCCGGCCGGCCGCGCCGGAAGCGTCGCTACCATCCTGGTCGAGAACGAGGGCCGATTCACCATGGCGATCGACACCGACGCCTCTCGGATGCGCCTGGGCACCGTCCCTCCGGACGGGACGGAATGCCTGGTCCTGCGAGTGCCCGGAATCCAGCGGCTGACGGCGACTCCTTCGGGAGACGTGGACGAGGCCGTCGTCAGTCCGTTCTTCGACCCGGCGAATGCCCGAGGCTGGAGGTGGCAGGTGGGATCGGCCCCGGCCGCCGGAGGCCCCGGGCTGGCGCCGGACGACCCGTGCGAGCCCTGACGGAGCGTACCGAATGATCGGCCGGAAGAAGGGGACCTGCGGGATGACCGCACTGCGGGGGGCTCAATCCCCGAATCCCGCTCCCGCTCCCACCTCCGCCTCCGGCTGCTCTCCCGTCGTGTCGGTGCCCAGCTTCCAGCGGTTGAAGATCTCCCACAGCAGCCAGGCGATCCCGCCGACGATGAGGGCCAGCATGAGCCATCGCATGACCCCGGCCCAGAACTGGGGGGTGAGGGCGGGCATCCGGAACTGGTACTGGAGCAGCTCCGATCCCCGGTCGGTGGACCAGTGCCACGCGGTGTGGGCCACGAGGACCGAGAGGATGATGTTGCCCACCCGCTCCTTCACGCCGTAGCGGAAGAGGAGCTCCAGGAGCGGCACCACGGCCAGCAGCACCAGGATCTGGCCGATCTCCACGCCCACGTTGAAGGCCAGCAGGGAGGTGAGGAGGTGGGAGCCGGCGAACTGGAGCTGCTCCGCCAGGACGAAGGAGAACCCGAAGCCGTGGACGAGCCCGAACCCGAAGGTGACCAGCCATCTTCGCTGGAGCTTCGCCCCCACCATGTTCTCGATGGCCATGTAGACGATGGAGAGGGCGATCAGGGTCTCGATGAAGGGCGGGAACCACAGCGCGTTGGGCGCCATGCCCAGGGCCGAGGCGATCAGCGTCACCGAGTGGGCCACCGTGAAGGCGGTCACCACGGGGATGAGCCCCCGGAGGCTCCGGAAGGGGATGATCAGGCACAGCAGGAAGAGGAGGTGGTCGATCCCGATGAGGATGTGATAGATCCCCGACTCGGTGAACTGGAGCGCGGCGTGGTACCAGCGGGGGTCGAGACGGAGGAGCCCCGGATCCCCGTGATACTGGTAGGCCCGGGTCTCCGCCTCGGGTGTCACGAATCGCAGGATCGTGGTCGTCCGCAGACCCAGGTGGGCCAGGGTCGGCTCGAGGGAAAACTCCGATTCCGCCGATTCGATGGGATACTCGAGCATGGCGTCCAGCATGGCCTGGTCCCAGATGAGCTGGACGTCCTCGCCGAGGGGGGGACCCGTCACGTGGGCCAGGGCGTCCTCGTACTCGTTGAACGTGCGATTGCTCCCGGGCCGGGAAATTCTCACGGCGGCGATCTCTCCCAGGGGGAGGGGCTCGCCGTTCTCGTAGAAGGTGACGTAGTCCCGGATCCAGATCTGGACCGCGTCCCGGAGCATGGGCCGGGCC
>JBKHJU010000293.1:0-3833 GCA_046537985.1 Longimicrobiales bacterium | reverse complement strand
CTCAGAAGCTGCTTGCGATCGCCTCGCCGAGCTCTTCCGCTGGCTGTATCCATCTCCGCTCCTGATCTCAGGTCCGATTACACGGCACCCTGTACGATTACGGCACCCTGCACCTCGTGGCGACACTGCCGGTGCCACCCGGGTTCCTTCGACCGCCCGCCGACCAGCCTTCCCGGGTCCCTGCTACGCGGTCGTCCTCCGTCGACTGGACGGCCCACAGCCGCCTATTGCGCGGTCCGCCGCGCCATCGCCTCGGAGATCCGGTTGGAGACGATGGTCTCACCCACGAAGAGGACGAAGGCCGCTATGAGAAGATAACGCCAGAACCCCTGGTGTCGCTCGAGATCTTCGGAACGGATCCCGGCCATGCCTCCTTCGGCGGCCTCGGAATCGGTTTCGGTGGGACCCGCCCCTGCCACGGCTGCGACGATCTCCTCGGTGTCCCTTCGGGTCAGGTCTCCCTCCCGGGGGTCCACGTTCACCGCCACCCGGTCGACGACCTGTCCCTCGTCGTCCAGCAGCTCGTAGAAGCCGGCTTCCTCCAGCACCAGGGGCGCCTCCCGACCGTCCAGCTCGATCCGCTCCTCGGAAGGAGTCACGGCGGCCGCCCATCGGGAGCCTGCGGGCGCCGGACCCGTCTCGCTGCCTCCGTCTTCGGCCACCGGCGAAAGGACGGAGCCGACGGTTCGGGCCGGTACCTCCTCCTGCCGGTCGGCGAGATGGAGGACCGATCGGTGGACGAAGGGAAGGAAGACGGGCTGAATCGGGAGGTTCGTCCAGTACGTGTCCAGGGTCGCGGCCCACGTCAGGATCCGCCCCCGGCCGATCCGGGCCTCCAGCAGGGCCGGATTCCCGTCGTCGAAGCGGGCCAGGACCCGGGCCGAGTCCGAGGGCTCGAGACGTCGGCTCCGAAAGAACCGGGCCGCCGCGAAGTTGCCGGTGCCAGACTCGCGAAAGGGCTGGAATACGGGATGGTCCCGATCCACGGTTCCCAGGCGCACATCGGAGCTTCGATCGTGATCCCGCACCGCCCCGATCCTCGCGCCGAGCTCGGATCCGGCGTCGGAGGACACGACCTCCGCCGCGCCCGGGGCCCACAGGACGCCGCCGCCTTCCTCGAGGAAGGTTCGGAGATCGTCGACGGAGACGGACCGGTCGGCCACCACCACGACGTCGAAGCGTTCCTGGAGGTTCGACGGGAGCCCGGTATTCGTCACTTCGACGGTGAAGGGCGGATCCCGGGACAGCTCGAGGGCCCGGCGAAGATAGAGGCTGGCGTTGTCCCGGGGAGTCGGCGGCTCCACGATCAGGACCGAGATTCCCCGGCCCGGCGACAGGACGGAGTAATGGGCGTCGTCCTGCGGAAGATCGTCATTCTGGATCCGTACGACGGCTCGCTGGGGCTCGTCGGCGAGGGGCACCGCGCCGAACTCGACCTCGGCGCCGCCCCGCTGCAGCCCGGCGTCCATCCGGTCCCGGACTTGTCCGTCCACCTCGAGCACGGCGCCGGTGATCCCTCCTCCCTCGCCACCGCCCCGGAGGATGATCCGGGCCGTGGGGACGACGGCGTCCCGCGTTCCGGTCAGGCTCCGTCGCAGCTCGACATCGGCCACGGAGGCGTTGGACCAGGCTTGATCCGGGTTTCCGACCGAAACGGGGGTGAAGGCGATCCCGGGATCCAGGGCCACGTCCTCCTCTCCGGACCAGCCGGACGCCTGGTGGTCGCTGACGAGGATCACCTCTCGCCGGGGGAGTTCGGAGGTCTCCAGAACGCTCCGGGCCAGGCGCAGGGCCGGGGCGTAGCGGGTGGCGCGCTCGCCGGGCTCGGCGTCGTCCACCACCCGGAGGACCTGATCCGGGCTCGGGCTCGATCGAACGGGGGCCGAGGCTCCGTCGTCGAAGAGGATCAGGGTCGTGCGGTCCCGCGGCCCCTGTGAGGCCACGGCGTCCCGGACCGCCGTCCTCGCCTCGTCCCACCGGTCCTCGTATGCCATGCTCCAGGACCGGTCCAAGAGAACCACCAGCTCCCGGGGACCGACGACCCCGGCGGTGGCCGTCCCGTCTCCCTGGAGGAAGGGTCGGGCGAAGGCGGCCACCACGAGGATCAGCGCCAGGAGCCGGAGGGCCAGGAGGAGCGGGTGCTTGATGCTCTTTCGTCGCTCCGAGTGGAAGGGGATCCCCTGCAGGAACATGAGGGAGGGGAACTCCACGACCGCCTTCTCCTCCCGCTGCCGGAGATGGATGATCACCGGAATGGCGAGGGCGGCGAGGCCGGCCAGGAAGAGAGGCGCCAGAAAGCTCATCGCTTGACGGCCTCGCGCATGCTCAGGTAGCGGAAGAGCGCGAAGTCCAGGGGCTCGGAGGTGTCCAGTAGGACGTAGTCGACCCGCCCCCCGCTGAGCCGGCGCTCGAGCTCCTGAACGTGGTTCTGAACCCGCTCCACGTACTGCTCCCGGGCCCGGGCCGGCACCACGGGCATGGTCTCACCGGTCTCCACGTCCCGGAACATGGCGGCTTCCTCAAAGGACAGGTCCAGCTCCACAGGATCCATGACGTGGAAGACGACGGCGTCCTGTCCCCGGTAGCGGAGAGAGAGGATCACGTCGGCAAGGCGTCCGGGATCGGCGTAGAGGTCGGAGATGAGAACGAAGATCCCCCGTCGCTTGAGGGTGTTTCCGACCTGGAGGATCGAGTCGACCAGATCTCCCTCGCCCTCGGGGACGGCCTGGTCGAGGGTGAGTAGGACCCGCTCCACGTGCCGCACCGACGGAGGGATGGTGCGCCGGGGTCCGGAGTCGAAGGTGACGAGGCCGATCCGGTCCCGCTGCCGCCCCGAGAGGAAGGCCAGCGCCGCCGCCAGGAAGCGGGCGTAGCCCAGCTTGGTCACGGGGCCGCTCCCGAAGGCCATCGAGCCTGATACGTCCAGGGCCAGAACGACGTTCGCGTTGGTCTCCGCCTCGAAGAGCTTCACGTAGAAGCGGTCGGAGCGGGCGTAGAGGGACCAGTCGATCATCCGGATGTCGTCGCCGGGCATGTAGGCCCGGTGCTCGGCGAAGTCCAGGGAGAATCCCAGGTGGGGCGAGCGGTGGAGCCCGGCCACGAAGCCATCAACCACCGTGCGAGCCAGGAGCTCCAGGTTGTCGATCCGGGCCAGGACGGCGGGATCGATGAACCGGGGCGCCCCTCCCACCCGCCGGTCGGCGACGTTCGTGGTCATGCGTTCGCCCCCGCGGCTCTCCTCGTGCTCCCTCGCTCTCCATCTCTCATGATCCCACTCCTCCGACCTCGGCGCTCCGGGTTCACATTCCCGAGCGCGGAACCGGGACGCTCTCCAGGAGACGGTCGACGAGATCGCCGGTCGTCACGCCCTCCGACTGGGCCTGGAAGTTGGTCAGGACCCGGTGCCGAAGCACGGGATGGGCCAGGGCCCGGATGTCGTCGAAGTCCACGTGCACCCGGCCCCGGGTCAGGGCCCGTGCCTTGCCGCCGAGAACCAGGTACTGGGCGGCCCGCACGCTGGCCCCGTAGGCCACCCACTCGTCGACCCAGTCGGGCCCGCCGTTGGAGCTGGGTCGGGTGCTCCGGGCCAGATTCACGGCGTAGCGGAGGACGGTTTCGGACACCTGTACCTTCCGCACGAGGCCCTGAAAGGCCAGGAGATCGGCCCCGGTGACCGTGGGATTGAACCTGGGACGCTGGATGCCGGTGGTGGCCCGGACCACGTCGAGCTCCTCCTCCTCGTCCAGGTGCTCGATGCGGATCTCGAACATGAACCGGTCGAGCTGGGCCTCCGGGAGCGGGTAGGTCCCCTCGAGCTCGATGGGGTTCTGGGT
>JBKHJU010000292.1:0-3838 GCA_046537985.1 Longimicrobiales bacterium | reverse complement strand
GAATCAGGCCGCGATCCTGGGCCTGGCCCTCCTCGTCATCGGCTACCTCGGCACCCTCTGCGGCAACCTCATCAAGGCCGCGGTCTCCCGGGAGCGGGAGTTCCTGGCCGACGCCTCCGCCGTCCAGTTCACCCGGAACCCCGACGGCATCGCGGGAGCCCTGAAGAAGCTGGGAGGGCTGGACGAGGGATCGAAGCTGGATCACCCCCGGGCCTCGGAGCTCAGCCACATGTACTTCGGACAGGGGATCGTGAATCGCCTGGGATCCCTCTTCGCCACCCACCCGCCGCTCGACGAGCGGGTTCGACGGATCGATCCGTCGTTCGAGGGGCGGTTTCCCCGGGTCGGCGCCCGGGAGGGGGTGGCTGCCGAGGGCCCCTCTGCCGGAGCTCCGTCGACCGGGGCCGAGCCTGCCGAAGCGGTGGCCGGCCTGGCAGGAGGAGCGACGGCCGGGAGGGGAACGCCCGGAGGAGCGATGGGCGGAGAAGCAGCGGCAAGGCCGTCCACCGGTGCTTCGAATGGGGAGAAAGACGGTCCAGGAAGGTCCGGGGAGCCGCGTGCGGATACCCCGGGAAGCCGGCCTCGCATGGAAGGTCGTCCCCCCACCCCGGGTACAGTCTCCCTGGACGACGCCCTGGCCCGGATCGGACGCCCGACCCGGGCGCACCTCGTCCACGTCCGTCGCCTGATGGAGGCCGTGCCGGATTCCGTCAGGGCCGCGGCCCACGACAAGATTGGCGCCGAGGCTCTCCTCTACGCCCTCCTCGTGGATCCGGATCCGGGGGTGAGAGGTCGTCAGGTGAAGCTACTGGGGGAGCGCACCTCTCCCGAGCTACGGGGCGCTATCCGGAACCTCCTCTCGGAGGCGGCCGACATCGACCCCGACGCCCGCCTCCCCCTGCTGGAGATCGTCATCGCCACCCTCAAGGGGACGATCGAGACCGGCTCCGACGACGGATCGTATCGACGGATCCGGGACACCGTACGGGCCCTCGATGAAGCCGACGACGAGGTCGAGCTCTTCGAGTGGGTCGTGGGCAGCCTGGTCCTTCGGCACCTGGATCCCCGGGCCAGCGAAGAGCGAAGAAAGGGAAGCTACACCCGGCTCCAGGGGCTCTCGGATTCAGTGGTACTCGTCTTGAGCGCCCTGGTCCACGCCGGCCATGAGGATCCCGATGAAGCAACGCTCGCTTTCGAGAAGGGAATCGAGGTCCTGTCCGAGCTCGAAGGGGAAGCGCTCCTTCCCCGTTCAGCGTGCGGCCACCAGGCCCTGGACGCCGCACTCGACCGGCTCTCCCACCTGGTCCCGGCCCATAAGAAGCGGATCCTGGAGGCGTGCGCCCGGGCCATCGCGGCAGACCGTCGGGTCACCACCCGGGAGGGTGAGCTCTTCCGGGTGGTGGCCGACTGGATGAACTGTCCGGTGCCGCCGTTGTTGCCGGGGCAGGAGGTGGCGTAGCCTCAGAAGATCCTCGCCCTCACCCTGAAGTCGACGTTGTCCTGGGTCCAGTTCCAGAGAGCCGTCTGCTCCTCGGGTGGTACGCCCAGCTCGAGCTGGTCCTGCCAGCCGGCCATGACCTGGGCGTCGGTGGTCCAGACGCGGACCCGCTGCCGCTGGACCCTCCGCTCCCAGTTGGCGGCCACGGTGGGATCCGGATAGAGGACCCGCACCGTGATGGTCCGGGAGAGATACTCCAGGGGGCTCAGGTCGATGCTGGCGTAGGGATCCACCTCCTCCCCGCCCTCTTCCGCGGCGGGTCGCGCCGGGGGATTCCCTCTCGTCGCCTGGAGGTCGGGCACGCCGTCACTGACGAGGACGATGTCGATGGGGGCGAGGACCAGGCCCTGGCGCTGCATGCGCTCCGCGACCCGATCGAAGAAGGCGTTGAAGTCGGTCAGCCGGTCGTTCGCCGGAAACCACCGGTCCAGATCCCGGGCGATCTCCTCCGGATCCTTCCCCTGGAAGTCGTGGATGGGGTGGAACGCCTTGGTCTCCCCGGGGGTGTCGCCCCCCACCGACCCCACGAAGAGGGCGGTGGGCCGTGTCAGCTCGCCGAGCTCGTTCAGGTGTCCGTAGATGTAGTACGAAAGGTATTCGACAGCGTCGGAGTACCGCTCCGAGTTCCGGAACGAGCCGCTGACGTCGATCCCCACCACCAGCACGTGCCGGGGCTCCTGCATGGAGTCCGCCATCTCCTCGCACGCCGTGGAGAAGGCGCCGAGCAGGATGACGGCGAGAAGGACGACCACACGGCCGAGCCCGCGACGGCGGGGGTCGCGAGGCCCCCGTCGGTCCCGGCCGGCGCGACCCTCCCGGCGCACGACGTCCCTGCCGCCGACTTCGGGCTCGGAGTGGGAGGAGTGTCCGGCGTCCCGCGGCGGCACCCTCATGACGACTCCCCACCCTTGGTGCCCGCCACCAGCGGGGGGAACATCGACGTCTGCCGATCGGCCCCGGCTCCACGGACACCCGATCCCCCCTCCCTGCGCTGCGGGAAGGGCGTCTGCTCGAGCACGTCGTCCATGCTCTTCAACGGAAGCGAGAAGATGGGCTCCGAGTCGAGCATGACCGCCGGGAAGTTCACCGCGGCGGCAAGGAGCTGAAGCACGGGCAGGGTAACGATCTCCACCGCCTGCTTCGACTCCTCCTTCAGCCAGTCGCCGTGCTGCTTCAGGGCCTTCAGGGAGCCCTTCCACCACTCGGCCGCGGCGGACCCGGTGTCCTCCAGCTCGACCCGCTCCCGTCCCTCCATGGTCTCCCGGGAGAGGACGGCCAGGATCGCCGGGGTGCCGTAACGGCCGAAGAGGAACCAGGTCATGCCCCGGATCCCGATCCAGCCGAAGGAGGCGATGGCCAGGGTGGACCAGAGCCCGAGCTGGACCTGCCCGGCCGTCTGCTGGGCGATCCAGGGGGTGATGGCGTCGATGAGCTCCCGGTAGAGGAAGACGACCTCGAAGAACATGACGAAGAGCTCCACGAAGGCCATCTCGAGGATCCGGGGGATCTCCCGGCTCCGGATCGCCTGGCTCAGGACGTACAGGCAGGCGAAGCTTCCCGCGATGAGGAAGAAGAGGAAGAGCCAGATCATGGGGAGCATGAAGGTCGGGTTCGGCACCAGACCCGTGATCCCGATGAGCACCTCACGCAGCGTGGGCGCGAGGGTGAAGGTGAAGATCGTCGCCTCCAGGGCCGACCATCCCAGGGTCAGGATGAAGGCGAGCCAGGGAACACCGGGCTGGAAGTAGTGACGGGTCGACCAGTCCGCGAACTTCATGGGAGACGCGAAAACGGCCCCCACCACGGCCACCGTCATCTGCCACGCCAGCTTGAGCAGGCCCCACGCCCACCCCACCAACAGGAAGAGGAAGCGAAAGATCCCGGTCCAGAAGAGCCAGATGCTCCGTCCCGCGTCCCACCAGGTCAGGAGGACCGCGGTCAGGAACCGCTTCCGGTCGCTCCGGAAGGGCACCGAGTAGAGGCCCAGCATGGTGGACCACACTCCGACGACGAGGAGTGATACGGGGAGCAACAGGAAGGTCCCCTTTAGCAGCAGCTCACCCAGGGTCGCCCCGGTGAGCACGTAGTAGAGGACGACGGCCTGCCACTCGGGGATCCACCACAGGGGAGCCGCCACGAACTCGAAGGGGCGGCGCCACTCCATCGGAAGGTACGATCGGATCGCTTCGAACATGCTCCTCCTCCGTGCGCGAGGCCGGTAGAGACTCGTTGTTCAAGCCGCTCTTGATTGCAAAGGACGTGCCCCCCGGGATCGGAGGGGTGGTTCGTCGGCGGATGACGCGGAGGAGCGGCCCCTTCGGGCAATCTTCGGACATGGGG
>JBKHJU010000291.1:0-3839 GCA_046537985.1 Longimicrobiales bacterium | reverse complement strand
GAGACGGCTCTGGTCCCCGGCATCTACGACCCGGATCTGGCCCACGAAAACCTGGCTATTCGGACCGAGGAGGCCCAGGCCATGGCCCTCCGTCTGGCCCGGGAGGAGGGGCTCTTTGCCGGCGTGTCGGGAGGGGCGAACGTGGTGGCGGCCCTGAAGGTCGCCGGGAAGGCCGGACCCGACGCGGTCATCGTGACCGTCCTCTGCGACGGTGGCGAGCGCTACCTCAGCGAGGCGTGGGTGAAAGATGCCTGAGGTGGATCGAGAGGCGGTCCGACAAGAGGGCGCCACGGAGCGGACGGCCGCAGGAGAGTCGGCGGAGGAGCCCGGAGAAGAGCCGTCCGGCCCTCGCGTGGTGGTGCTGGCCGAAGCGGCCCGGCAGGCCATTCTGGAAGAGGGGCGGCTCCGATATCCGGAGGAGTGCTGCGGAGGACTGCTGGGGACCATCGAAGGATCCCGGAGGCGGGTCATCGTCCGGGCCGTGCCGGTCTGGAACGAGGAGGAGGATCTCCGGGAGCGCCGCTACCTGGTGGGCCCCCGGGAAGTGATGCGGATGGAGGACGAAGCCGAGCAGGAGGATCTGGAGCTCCTGGGCTTCTTCCACTCCCATCCGGATCACCCGGCCCAGCCGTCGGAGACGGATCGCCGGCTCGCGTGGCCGTGGTACAGCTACATGATCCTCTCCGTGCACCAGGGCGAGCCCCGGAAGCTCCGCTCCTGGAGACTGGTCGACGATCGGTCGACCTTCGAGGAAGAAGTCGTGAACGGGACGGAAGGAGCGAATCGAGAGCCATGAGCGTAACCGTACGGATTCCCAGCGCGCTGCGGGCGTACACCGACGGCGAGGGCAGCATCTCGGTGTCGGCCGACACCGTGGACGACGCGTTCGAGAAGGCCGTGGAGCAGTATCCCGAGCTGGCCCAACACATCTACGACGAGGACGGCCGGCTCCGGAATTTCGTGAACGCCTACCTCAACGAAGAAGACATCCGGGAGCTCGACGGCGGAAGCACCGGCGTCTCGGACGGGGACACCATCGTCATCGTCCCCAGCATCGCCGGAGGCTGAGCCCGCCGCGGAGGACGACTCACTCCCCGATACGCCGCAGCACCACCAGGGGCGGATGCTTCAGCACGCCCCGGCTGGCCAGGGTCCCGACGGCAGCCGTCAGGGCCGCGAGCCCGATCCAGATCCAGAGAAGGGGCAGCGGATCCAGACGGAATCCGACCTCGAAGACGTAGCGGACCGCCAACCACCCACCCGCGGCTCCCAGCAGGGCTCCCGCCGCCCCGGCCACCGCGCCCAGCGCCAGATACTCGGTGAAGACGACGCGGAGGAGCTGACCCCGCCGGGCACCCAGGGTCCGCAGGAGCGCACCCTCCCGAAGTCGCTGGAATCGGGACGTGGTGAGGGCCCCTCCCAGCACCAGGAGACCCGCCACCATGCTGAACCCGGCCAGGAAGCGGACCGCGTCGGATGCGCGATCCAGGATCTGGGCCAGGGTCGCCTGTACCTGCTCCAGATCCAGGACCGAGACGTTGGGAAGGCCTCGGACCAGAGTCGTCTGCAGGCGGATCCGGGCCTCCTCGTCGGGGATCCGGGCCAGAGCCACGCTCGTCCGCGGGGCATCGTCGACGGCTCCCGGCTCGAAGACCACGAAGAAGTTGGGTTGAAGCCGGGCCCAGTCCACGACCCGGATGCTGGTGATGACCGACTCCACCCGAACCCCCTGCAGGTCCCAGGTCAGGCGGTCTCCCACGCCGACCTCGAGATCCTCGGCCACGTCCGCCGCGATGGAGATCCGGTAGGGCTCGGATCCGGCCGGGTCCGGCCCGTCCGGCCCCGAGGCCTGGTCGGCACCGCGCTCCGCTTCGTCCCACCAGCTCCCGGCCACCAGCTCCTCCGAAGAGGTCAGGTGTTCCCGGAAGGTGTTTCGATAGAGGCGGGAGAGGACCCAGCGGGGCGGCCCGCCCCGGCGATCCCGGCTCAGGAGCTCCTCCACCGACTCCCCCTTCACCCCCGCCAACCGAGCCGGAATCACCGGCGTGAGGGAGACGTCCCGGGCCCCCTCCGCTCTGAGGAGGGAGTCCACCGCCGCCTCCTGGTCGGCCTGGATGTCGAAGAGGAGGAGATTGGGTCGGTCGCCCTCCCGGGTCACGTCGAGCTCCTCGAGAATGCTCACCCGCACCTGCCCCACCGCCGCCACCAGGAAGGCACCGAACCCCAGGGCGAGGACCACCGTCACCGTCTGGTTCCTGGGGCGGAAGAGGTTGGAGATGCCGTGGCGCACCGGATAGTCGGCCGATCGGGGAAAGAAGCGACGCACGGCCCACATGAGCCCCCGGGCACACAAAAGGAGGAGGGCGAGGCAACCAGCCAGGCTGGCCGCGAAGCCCAGCCCCACCTCCACCGTCGGAGCTTGCCAGACGCTCACCGCCACCACGCTGGCGGCCAGGGCGCCGTAGGCTCCGGCCCGAAGGGGATCCCGCAGACCGGCAACGGCACCGGCCCGAAGGCCGCCGAACGGCCCATCCGTCCCGCCACTCTCCTCGAAGTCCCGCCGAAGAGCCTGGAGCGGCGTGGCCTGGCGTAGATCCAGCAGCGGAATCAGGGCGAAGACTCCCGTGATCCAGACACCGGCCACGAGGCCCGCCACCACCGGACCGGGATGGAAGACGGGCTCCACCGTCACCGGGAGGATCCCCTCGAGGAAGGTGGGAAGAAGGAGCTGCACCCCGATCCCGAGGAGGACCCCGACTCCCGAACCGAGGAGTCCCAACGCCCCCGTCTGGAGGAGGTAGGCCCGGAACACGTCCCCCTCGGTGGCTCCGATGCAGCGGAGCACCGCCACCGAGTCGAGCCGCTCCTTTACGTAGACGTGGATCGCCGAGGCCACCCCGACCCCGCCGAGGAGAAGAGCCACGAGACCCACCAGGCCCAGGAATCGGGAGAGGACTTCGAGCCCCTCGGTCAGATCTCCGGCCAGCTCGCCGGCCGTGTCCGAGTCCACGAGCTGGGCCCGGAGCTCGTCCTCGTAGCGCTCCTGGACGGCCCGCCCGGTCTGCCCGTCGTCGAAGCGGAAGAATGTCTGATACCGGGCCAGGCTTCCGAAGGTGAGGAGGCCGGTCCCTTCCAGGGACTCGTCGGCGACGAAGATCCGGGGCCCCACGGCGGTCTGAAAGCCCAGGTCCGTCGGCAGACCTTCCACCGACCCGGCGACGACGAAGTCCCCCTCCCCGATCCGGAGGGTGTCCCCCGGCTCCACGTCGAGCTGGACGAGAACCGCGGGGTCCACCACGGCGTGACCGGGCTGAATGCCCGACTCCGTCACGCTTCCCGAATCGTTCGCGCCCCGTGGCTCGGTGGCTCCTTCCGGATCGACCACTCCCCCTTCGGGCGCGCCGACGGCGGGATCGAGGACTTCGGGCCCGCGCCTCCACACCCCCGGTGGATCCGTCCGGATGTCCCCGTACAGGGGATAGCCTCCCTCCACCGCCCGGATCTGGACCAGGCGGGAGAGGTCGCTCCCCGGGGCGTAGACCATGGACATGAAGGTCGTCACCCGGGAGACCGTCGCCCCGGCCGACTCGAGAGAGTCCACGAGGGCCAGGACGGGCTCCTCGTACGGCTGGTTCCGCTCGAAGCGGAGGTCGGCCCCCAGGAGGGAGCGAGACTCCATGCGAATGGAGCGCTCCACGTCGGCCCGGAAGGAATGGATAGCCACCAGGGCGGCCACCCCGAGTGCGATGGAGACGGCGT
This sequence comes from Longimicrobiales bacterium, assembly GCA_046537985.1. Classification (GTDB taxonomy): domain Bacteria; phylum Gemmatimonadota; class Gemmatimonadetes; order Longimicrobiales; family Gaopeijiaceae; genus JBKHJU01. Next base: position 80 of record JBKHJU010000291.1, on the reverse strand, counting down.
AGACGCCGATCCGACGCAGGCCCGACCGCCCCTCCCGCCCGGCGTGCCGGAGGGCGAAGCCGACGTTCACCCGGCAGCTC
>JBKHJU010000290.1:0-3848 GCA_046537985.1 Longimicrobiales bacterium | reverse complement strand
GTGACGTCGACTGGGCCCGAGGGCTCCGGTATGTCGCTTTCGATGAATCTTACCCCCAGTGCCGACGTCCCTCCGTGCGGGCATGGGACCGACCGGGGGCGCTCCCCTGTCCATCGTCCACGACCGGGAAGCACGAGGCGGGAGAGCGGCCGTCGCGGGGCCCGCAGCTGCTCTCCCGCGTACCGCTTCGGCCCACGCACCACGGACGGCACGGGGACCGGATGGTCGGAGTCCCAACCCGTTCGGTGGGCCTCAGTCGGCTGGCCCCGGGCTCAGTCGGTCGCCGTCCAGGGAGACGCGGCCGGATCGGTGAAGGCGCTGGCCGGCACCGGCGGATTGATCTCCACCTCGGTCATCCGGAGGATCTTCCAGACCCGGTCCTGGTCGTTCACGTGGACCCGCTCCACGGGGTAGAAGTAGCCGTCCACCTCCCGGATGTCCTGGAAGCTCAGGCGCTGGACGCTGCCCGTTCCCCCGGTCTGGTACCGCGTCTCCACGGGCCAGGAAGCGTCGTCCTCGAATAGGTGCCACCAGATGTCGCTTCCCACCCCCTCCTCGAAGGTCGCCCGAACCACGTGGAGCCCGTCGTCGTTCCGGCCGTCATAGTGGAGGACGACGCCGGGATCCCGGAGCTTGAAGGGAAGGGAGAACCAGTAGAAGACGTCCCGGCTCACGTAGAGGGCCTGGTCGGCGTCCATCTGGCCCGGGGGGGCGGGCTCGCCGTTCACGTACGCCCACGCCGTGTCCCCGTCGAAGGCCTGGACGATGAAGCTCTGACCGGTCCAGTCCCAGCGCTCGATCCGGGAGAGCTGTTCGTTGTTCGTCTTGGCCAGCGTCACGTAGCGGGGTCGAGCCCGCTGCATCCGCCCGGTTGCGGCATCGTAGAGCTCGGTGGACAGGGAGTAGCGGGCCGTCTGGAAGTCGTGGAAGGCCTGCATCCCGCCGACGGATTCGATCCACCGGTCCGCGAACTCCCAGGCTCGGGCGTCTCCGTCGCCGGTCTCAGCAGGGGGGGCGCCCGACGCGCCCGAGGCGGCTTCGGCACCGGGCTCGCCGGCGTCCGCGTCGGGGCCACAGGCGGTCAGGAAGGCCACGCCGACAGTGACGAGGAGGGGTAGGATCGACTTCGTTCGAATACGTCGGGTCGGGGCAGCCATCGTTGTTCCTCCGTCGGATCTGGGGCGCATCGGACGCGGGAGGCCTCCATTTCCCGCCCGTTGGGCGGATGGAAGCCACCTCCACGGTACCTTGTAGAACCCGTCTGGTCGAGGCTCCGTTCCCGGAGCGGCTCCCCGCGTGATCCGGCCCCGTCCCCACTCGTCCCTGCCCAACGTCAGGGGAAGAACGCGGCGCCGGTCCGTTCGACCTCGCCCTGCGCCGCCTCCGGGCCTGGCCCTCGTCGGGCGCCCGGTGGTAGACTTCAGGTTCATCCGGACCCGATCGGCAGGACTCTCCCCCCACCGGAGCCGTACGATGCGATTGAAGTTCGCTCTCCACGCCGGCCTCGCCCTCGGTCTCGGCATGGTCGGGGTGACATGCGGCGACTCTTCCACCGCACCCGAGCCCTTCAGCGTCGACGACGTGGTCTTCGACGACGAGCTGACGGTCGATCAGGCGGACCTCCAGGAGACCGACTCGGGCCTCTACTTCCACGACGAGGCGGTGGGAGACGGACCCCAGCCGACGGCGGAGAGCATCGTGAGCCTTCACTACACGCTCTGGCTTCCCGACGGAACGCTCCTGGCCGATACCCGGCAGGAGGGTGAGCGGGTGAGCTGGGACCTGGCCACGACCGGCCTCATCCCGGGCTTCGAAGAAGGAATCCTCGGAATGAGCGAGGGGGGAGTCCGGATTCTCGTCGTCCCCCCTGAGCTGGCCTACGGTGAAGCTGGCACCGACGATGGGGCCATTCCCCCGAACTCGGGTCTGGTCTTTCGGATCGAGCTCGTTGCCGTGGACGCGGCTTTCGACGTGAACGACGTCGTCTTCGCCGACGAGCTGAGCGTGACGGTCGACGACCTGCAGGAGACCCCGTCGGGGCTCTACTTTCACGACACGGTGGTCGGGGACGGCACACAGGCCGCAGACGGCAGCACGGTGGAAGTGCATTACACCGTCTGGCTTCCGGATGCCACACTCGTCGAAGACACCCGGGACTCCGAAGGTACCGTGGAGATCCAGCTCGGAGTCGATCCGCTGATCGAGGGCTTCGAGGAGGGCCTCCTGGGCATGAAGGACGGCGGGACGCGGATCCTCGTGCTGCCCCCCGAGCTCGGGTACGGCTCGAGCGGCCAGGGTGAGATCCCCCCGAACTCGGGCGTGGTCTTCCGGATCGAGCTTCTGACCGTCACGCCGGGTTCGTGATGGCCCGTCGAATGGGCGTCCTGGATCACACCCGCTCGAGCCTTTCGTCTTCACGGTGGGCCGGGGGCAGGTCATCGCCGGCTGGGACGAGGGCGTCGTGGGGATGACGCCGGGCGAGCGCCGTCGGCTGGTCCTACCCCCGAGCCTGGGATACGGCTTCGCGGGGTGCTGGTGGCGTGATTCCACCCGACTCACCCCTGGTCTTCGAGGTGGAAGCTCCGGACGTGGGGGGCGGAGACGCCTGACCCTCCGGCCGTGGCCCCTCGCTCGGCGACGTCCGGCACGCTCGCCTTCCGCCCGGCCCGTCGAGGGCCGACGGTCCGGAAGCGGGAGCGCGCCTCACATCTTCGGTAGCGTGACTCCTACCTGGTTCTGGTACTTGCCCGCTCGGTCGGCGTAGGCCACTGCCGGGACCTCGTCCCCCTGGAAGAAGAGGAGCTGGGCGATACCTTCCTCGGCGTAGATCTTGGCCGGCAGGGGCGTCGTGTTCGAGATCTCCAGCGTCAGGTACCCACACCAGCTCGGCTCCAGGGGCGTGACGTTGACCACGATCCCGCACCGTGCGTAGGTGGACTTTCCCACGCAGATGGCGAGGACGTCCCGGGGGATCCGGAAGTACTCCTGGGTCCGGGCCAGCGCGAAGGAGTTCGGAGGAATGATGCACTCCCCCGCGTGGACGTCCACGAAGGACCGCTCGTCGAAGTTCTTGGGGTCCACCACCACGTTGTGGACGTTGGTGAAGACCTTGAACTCCGGGGCCACGCGGATGTCGTAGCCGTAGGAGGAGAGGCCGAAGGAGATGCAATCTTCCCGCACCTGGCCGGGCTCGAAGGGCTCGATCATCCCTTCCTCTTCGGCCATCCTGCGGATCCAGCGGTCGTTCTTTATGGACATCGTGCCTGGACCTGGAGTGAGCGTTTGCTGCGCGGAACGGCGTTCCGGAGAGAGGGTAACTTCGGCCCAAGATAGATGGTGTGGCAATACGTCGGCAAACGCCCCGTCAGCAGGCCCGGCAAAGGGGCCGGAAGACGAGGTATACAGGGGGCTTTTGACCCCCCGCCCCTCGGTTGACCCCTCTCGGGACCTCGGGTAGATTTCCGACATCTCTGCAAGTGAACGATTTCACAAGCTCTGGGCCCACATGAGGGAAGCGTACATACCGGTCCTCATCCTCTTCGGCGTCTCCGTCGTCAACGCCGTGGGGATGATGGTGGCCTCCCACCTTCTGAACCCCCGGAGGCCCACCCCCCAGAAGGACATGCCCTACGAATCGGGAATGATCCCCCTGGGCGACACCCGGAGCCGCTTCTCGGTGAAGTTCTACATGGTGGCGATCAGCTTCATCGTCTTCGATCTGGAGACGATCTTCCTCATCCCCTGGGCGGTGGAAGCCCGCTCCCTGGGATGGGGCGCCTTCGGGGCCGTGTCCATCTTCGTGATCGTTCTCGCCGTGGGACTGATCTACGAATGGAAGAAGGGAGGCC
>JBKHJU010000289.1:0-3860 GCA_046537985.1 Longimicrobiales bacterium | reverse complement strand
CGGAAGTGGCGCCCCCGGCTCGTCGGGGACTTCGAGGGCCGCGTCCTGGAGGCGGGTGTGGGCACGGGGCGGAACCTCCGGTTCTATCCACCCGACGTCGAGGTTCACGCCATCGACCTCAGCGAGGGGATGCTGGCCCGTGCTCGGAAGCGGGCCCGACATGCCGAGGCCGACGTGAACCTGCGAAAGGCCGACGTCCTGGACCTGGAGCATCTCGGCGACGGGTCCTTCGACTGGTACGTCGCCACCTTTCTCTACTGCGTCCTCCCCGACGAGCTCCAGCCCCCGGCTCTGGCCGAGATGGTCCGGGTCCTGGCACCCGGGGGCCGGTTTCGCCTCGTGGAGATGGTGTACTCGCGAAGCTTCCTCCGTCGCCTGGTCCAGCGGATCATGGCCCCGTACGTGGAGTGGGTCTTCGGGGCCCGCTTCGATCGACGAACCGTCGAGCACGTCGAGGCGACCCCCGGGCTCGAGATCATCGACTGGGAGTGGCTCCAGGAGGACACCTACCTCCTCCTCGAAGGAAGGCGCGTCGGCTGATCGAACGATGGCCTGCTTGCGCCCTCCTCCCGGTAACCGTCCTTCCCGGGTCCGGGTGTAGTAGACGGCGGTGAAGGCGTCCGGGTCCCGTCTTTCGATGGCCTCGATCGATGGTCTCGATGACTCGCGGGTCCGAGCTCCGTCGAACTACGGTCGATAGCACGTCCACCGGTCCCTGGAGGCGAGCTTCCTCTCGATCCGGTCGTCCACGTGGGCGCCCCGGAACCGGAAGGGGTCCGGGTTCACGCCCCGACCGAAGAAGTCGATCGTGACGACGTCCTCAGGCGGGCGGCCTGCGGGGAAAGTGATCCGGATTGTTGGTGAAGAGGCCGTCCACCCCCAGCTCGTAGAGGAAGTGGGACATCTCGGCCGATCCGCTGGAGAAGTCGCCGGGACGGTCCGAACGGAAGGTGTAGGGGATGACGCTGAGGCCCGCGTCGTGGGCCCGCCGAACCGCCGACGGATCTTCCAGGATCAGGGTCTTGGAGGGTCCGACGGCGGTGGCGAAGGCCGCGGCCCGCGCGAGCCCTTCGGTGGTGAGCCAGGCGTCCTCGTCCGGGGCCGACACCAGGAGGGTCAGGGACAGCTCCGAGTCCAGGTCCTCCCGCAGGACGCGGAGGCTCTCTGGGCTGAAGGACTGGATCACCACCTGGGTCGGGGCCGCGAGATCGGGCTCCTCGAGGCCGTGCTGGGCGAGCGCATCCAGGAGCAGACGCTCCATCTCGAAGCCCCTCTGGCCGTAGACCTCCGGGGCCTTGGTCTCGGGAAAGATTCCCACTTCGCCCTCGAGGGCGACCTCGATCACCTCTTCCAGGGTCGGAATGCGGGCTCCCCGGAACTCGTCTCCGAACCACGAGCCCGCGTCGAGCTCCTGGATCTCTTCCAGGGTGAAGTCGGCGGCGTACCAGCGGCGGACCGTATCCGCTCCGTCACCACCCTGATCGACGGTGACGGCGGTGTCGGCCTCGGAGGCGAGGCTTCTCTCCGGGTGTTCCCCCGGGACCGACTCCGCCGGCTCTTCCCGATAGCGATCGGGGAAGATCTCCTCCACGTCGGTCGTGCGCTCCAGAGTCAGGTCGTGGAGGGCGATGAGCACCCCGTCCCGGGTGATCTGGAGGTCGGGCTCGATGTAGTCTGCGCCCTGCTGTATGGCGCGGCGATAGGCGGCAACCGTATGCTCGGGCGCATAGGCCGAGGCGCCCCGGTGAGCCACGAGGATCTTTCCTCCGCTACCCCTCGTCGAATCTTCCGAACCGGACTGCGGCTGTCCGGAGCAGGACGTTGTGGCGGTGGCCAGGACCAGGACCAGGCCCAGCGCCGGAACCGGAGGGTGGTGGAGGAAGGTCATGGCGGTAGGGTAGGAACGAAAAACGGGTGGCGCCACCTTCCGCCGAAGGCGCGCACCACCCGTCGGCCACCCTTTCGGGCGGACCTGAAAAGGGGCTTTCGAGACCCCCTGTGACGACGGCGGGGCTCTATGAAGCCTCCGGTTGAAGCGTCGGGAAGCCGACCCGTCACGTCCGCCGTCCCGCACCCGGGTGCAGGCGTGGCGTCGGCGCCGGGACCCGCCCCCATCTTGGATCAGTGCTGGCTCAGCGTTCCCAGCCGACGTCTCTTGATCCATACGGGTGGAAGCGGTCTCCGTCAAGCCGGGTGGATGGAGAAGTGGCGTCCTCGTGTCCCGTGGGATGCCCACATCGTACGACTACCAAGGAGAAGGTGTTTTGAAGATCCTGTTCGAATCGGTCGGTCTCGTCCTGAATCCCGTCAGCGCCCTGGCCTCGATCATCGCCGTGGTCCTGGTCGTCGCCGCGCCCGTCACCCTCTCGGCCCAGGTCGGGGGAAACCTGGCCGAGTATCCACCCGTCGAGCTGGACATCGAGGTGACGAGCACCCCGGAGGGGCCCGTTCTCTCGGACACCGAGTTCGAGCTGGTGACCGGGGAGTACTATCGGATGAGCATCACCACCGACGGCGAGGAGGACTGGCGCTTCGAGGCGCCGGATCTGCTGCAGAACTCCCATCTGCGCCTGGTCACCGTGAACCAGATCGAGGTCCATCTCCAGGGGATGTCCTTCCGGGCCATCGAGATCGACGAGGGGGGAACGGCCCGCTTCAGCTTTACGCCGATCCGACCGGGCAGCTACGAGTTCTTCGTGGGCGACGTCCCCTCGTTGGTGGGCCGGCCCATCGGCGCCCCGGGGCTCTCCGACGACGCCCGGGCGGTCGTCGGACGGTTCCTCGTGCGTTAGAGGTCCGTGGAAGAAGCGCGGCCGGCCCCTTCTCTCCGGGAGCCTGCTACGAGCGTGCTCCCTTGAAGATGGCCAGCACCATCCGGTCCCAGGCCCAATCCGGGAGGATCCACCGGAGCAAGACCAGGGCCTTGGCCTGAGAGGGGATGGTATAGCGACGCCGGGGTCGCGACGTCCGGAGGGCCTTCGAGACGACTCCGGCCACCACCTCGGGGCTGGCCGCGTCGTCGTAGTCCCTCAGCAGGGCTCCCATGGACTCGCTGAGCTCCGAGTAGCGGGTGCTCCGGGACTGCCCCTCCAGAATCTCGGCCGCCACCTCCGACCACTCGCTCTCGATGGCTCCCGGCTGGATGACCACCACGTGGATCCCGAAGGAGCGCACCTCCAGCCGCAGCGTGTCCGAGAGGACCTCCAGGGCGTGCTTCGTGGCGTGGTACCATCCCCCGATGGGCATCCAGATGCGCCCGCCCATGGAGCTGATGTTCACCACGGTCCCGGAGCCCTGCTCCCGCATGGTGGGAAGGACGAGCTGGATCATCCGGACGAGGCCGAAGACGTTGACCTCGAACTGCCTGCGGGCTTCGTCCATCTCCACCTCTTCGAGGGCTCCGTAGGTTCCGTAGCCGGCGCTGTTCACAAGGGCGTCGATCCTTCCTTCGTCCAGGAGGAGGGTCTCCACTGCCGACCGCATGCTCTCGTCGTCGGTCACGTCCAGGGGGAGGACCCGAGCCCCCTCGGCCTCGATGTCGGCCATCTTCTGGATCCTCCGGGCCGCGCCGTAGACGGTCCAGCCGTCGGACAGGAGGCGTCGGGCGATGGCCTTGCCGATTCCCGCGGAAGCTCCGGTGACGAGGGCGACTTGCCGTTCGTCCTCGGAAGTTTCGGGTCGAGCCCCGCTCCACCGTTCCCCGACACCCCTTGGTGGCCCTTCGCTCCGATCCGTCACAGTGTGCCTCCCGGGTAGCAGGTAGCCGTGATCATCCGTTGTCCTCCTCCTCCGGCGCCGAGAGAGGATCAGGAAGGGCACCTCCCCCGGACGCCCGGACAACACATAGCCGCCCGTAAGGG
>JBKHJU010000288.1:0-3884 GCA_046537985.1 Longimicrobiales bacterium | reverse complement strand
CCCTTCCTCCTCTCCCTGGGCTTCCTGGGCCTCGTCATCGAGATCAAGAGCCCCGGGCTGGGCCTCGCCGGCGCCGCGGGAGTCGTCGCCCTGGCACTCTTCTTCGGATCCCACCACCTCCTCGGGCTGGCGGGCATCGAGGACATGCTCCTGGTGGGGGCCGGGATGGGGCTCGTGGCGCTGGAGGTCTTCGTCATCCCCGGCTTCGGGATCTTCGGAATCCTGGGGGGGATCGGTATCCTGGCGGGGATCTACTTGAGCCTCCTGGGCTTGCTTCCCACCATGCCGGACCTCACCCAGGCCAGCCTCGTCCTGACGGTCACCCTCCTGGTCGTCATCGTGACGGGGTGGGCCCTCATCCGGCGGCTCCCGGGCAGCGGACGCCTGGCCCGGAGCGGGGTCTTCCTCCTGACCGAGACGGAGCGGGCGGACGGGTACGAGTCGTCTCTCCGGCGTCCCGAGCTCGTGGGCAAGGTCGGGACCGCCGCCACGGATCTCCGCCCCGCCGGCACCGGCGTCTTCGAGGACGAGCGCCTGGACGTGGTGGCCGAGTCCCAGTGGATCGAGGCCGGCACGCCCATACGCATCGTCTCCGCCGAGGGATACCGCCACGTCGTCCGCCCCGTGGAGGTCGTGGAGGGAGCCGGGGCCGAGGTCGGCGAAGAGACCCCGGCGTGACGGGTCCGACCGGTCCGAATCGTCCGTCTCTCTGGAGGGATCCCATGCCGGACCCATGTCGCTGGAAGGGCTGTTACCGCTGGACGCGCATCTTCCCGAGACCCGTTCTCCTCAACGTCGAATCCCGGAGGCCCTAGTCCATGGCAGAACAAGTCTTCGCCACCACGACCCTCATTCTCATCGGGACCGTGGCCTTCGTTCTCGTCCTCCTCTGGGCCATTCCGCTCCGGCTCTGGGTCGAGGCCATCTCGGCCGGGGTGCGGGTCGGAATCGGCTACCTGGTGGGGATGCGGCTCCGCAAGGTCAACCCGCCGGCGGTGGTTCGGCCCCTGATCTGGGCGACGAAAGCGGGGCTTGATCTCCAGATATCCGATCTGGAGGCCCACTACCTGGCCGGGGGTCAGGTCGACCGGGTGGTCCGGGCCCTCATCAGCGCCGACAAGGCGAACATCGAGCTTTCCTTCCGCCAGGCGGCGGCCATCGACCTGGCCGGCCGAAACGTCCTGGAAGCCGTCCAGGTGTCCGTGAACCCCAAGGTCATCAACACGCCGAAGGTGGCGGCCATGGCCAAGGACGGGATCCAGCTCATCGCCATCGCCCGGGTGACGGTGCGGGCCAACATCAACCGCCTGGTCGGGGGCGCCGGCGAGGAGACGATCGTCGCCCGGGTGGGGGAGGGGATCGTCTCCAACATCGGCTCGGCGGACAGTCACAAGGCGGTCCTTGAGAACCCGGACAACATCTCCAAGACCGTGCTCGCGAAGGGGTTGGATTCCGGGACGGCCTTCGAGATCCTCTCCATCGACATCGCCGACGTGGACGTGGGGAAGAACATCGGCGCGGAGCTCCAGACCGATCAGGCCGAAGCCGACAAGCGGGTGGCCCAGGCCCGGGCGGAGGAGCGGCGGGCCATGGCCGTGGCCAGCGAGCAGGAGATGCGGGCCAAGGTCCAGGAGATGCGGGCCCACCTGGTGGAGGCGGAGGCCAAGGTGCCTCAGGCCATCGCCGACGCCTTCCGCGCAGGCAATCTCGGGGTCATGGACTACGTCCGGTACCGGAACGTCCAGTCCGACACGGCCATGCGGGAGTCCCTGGCGGGCGGATCCGACGGCGACGGAACGTCGACGCCCCTGGACGAAGAGTAGGCCGGGCCCGTGCCGAGTCGTCCGGAGGCACGCCGGGACTTCGAGACCGAGCCATCGAGAGGGAGTGAGCCGTCGTGAACGGACTCTTCGAGATCCTGATCATCCTCGCCATCTTCCTCCTTCCGGCCCTGGAGGGGATGATCAAGAAGCGAAAGCGGGAGAGTGCGGGGGAAGCCGAGTCGGGACCTGGGAGGGCCGAGGCCGATTCGGGGGAGGAAGCCGGCCGCAGCTCCCGGGAGGAGGGGGTCCCGGGGTCGAGGGGGGACCGTGCCGCAGGCCCCGCTGCAGGCGGCGCCTCCCAGCAGACCGGGGAGCGAAGCGAAGACCGAAGCGCCGAAGAGCTCCTTCCGGACGATCTCTGGGCCATCCTCACCGGCCAGGAACGGCCGAAGAAGGCGCCCGACGCACCGGAGGAGCCCTCGACCACCTCGTCGGCGTCGGAGGGCGGGAAGATCGCGGGCGGCGAGGCGATCGATGCCGCCCCCGGTGGCGCGGACCGCGGGGGGGTGAGGTCCGGGGAGGCGTCCGGAGTGCCGGCGAGCCAGGATTCCTCCACGACCCGCGAGCCCTCTTACGGCTACGAGGTGGGAAGCTACGGCGCCCCCGGCGCGTCCGTCCGCCGCCGCTCCCGGGCCTCACAGCTCCAGCGGATCCGGACCGGCCGTATGGCTCGAAGGGGCGCGGATACGGGGGCGAGGGGTGGGGGCCTCCACCCCTTCTTCGAAGGCCTGAACCGCACCGAGCTCCGGCGCGCCGTCGTCCTTCAGGAGGTCCTGGGGCCGCCCCTGGGGCTGCGTGACGAGAAAGCCCTCGGCCCGCCTCCCGGGCTCTGAGTCACATCTCGCCCTTTCCCATCTTCCGCAGGACGGTGTGGAGGATCCCGCCGTTCAGGTAGTACTCCACGTCCACGTCGGTGTCGAGGCGCACCTCGGCGTCGAAGGTGGCGACCTCGTCGCCGTCTTCGGTGCGGGCGGTGACGGTCACGGTGCCTCCCGGCTCCAGGCCGTCGGCGATGCGGGTGATGTCGTAGACCTCGCTGCCGTCCAGGCCGAGCGACTCGGGGTCCTCGCCCTCCTCGAACTGGAGGGGCAGGACGCCCATCCCCACGAGGTTGGAGCGGTGGATCCGCTCGTAGCTCTCCGCGATGACGGCCTTCACCCCCAGCAGGTCGGTGCCCTTGGCGGCCCAGTCCCGGGAGCTCCCGGCGCCGTATCCCTCCCCGCCGATGACCACCAGGGGCGTGCCCTCCTCCTGGTAGCGCATGGCGGCGTCGTAGATGGTGGTTTCCTCGCCGCTGGGGAAGTGGATGGTGTAGCCACCCTCCTTGTCCTCCAGGAGCCGGTTGCGGATGCGGACGTTTCCGAAGGTGCCCCGCATCATGACCTCGTGGTTTCCGCGCCTCGACCCGAAGGTGTTGAAGTGGACCGGGTCCACGCCCTTCTCCATGAGGTACTGCCCGGCGGGCTGGTTCTTGGGGATGGCGCCGGCGGGGGAGATGTGGTCCGTGGTGGTGCCGTCGCCGAAGACGCCCAGCACCCGGGCGCCGGTGATGTCGCCCGCCTCGGGCACCTCCAGGTCCATGGTCTGGAAGAAGGGCGGGTGCTGGATGTAGGTGGACTCGCGGTCCCAGTCGTAGAGGCTGCCCTTCTCGGGCACCGGCAGGGACTTCCACCGCTCGTCTCCTTCGAAGACCTCCCCGTAGCGCTCCCGGAACATCTCCGGCTTCAGCGCCTTCTTGATGGTCTCCCGGATCTCTTCCGGCGACGGCCAGAGGTCGGCCAGGAATACGGGCTCGCCGTCGGGGTCCCGGGCCAGGGGCTCGTTGTAGAGGTCGATGTCGATGCGTCCGGCCAGGGCGAAGGCCACCACCAGCATGGGCGACGCCAGGTAGCTCGCCCGGACGATGGGGTGGATGCGGGCCTCGAAGTTCCGGTTCCCCGAGAGGATGGAGGCGGTGACGAGACCGTTCTCCTCGATGGCCTTCTCGATGGCCTCGGGCAGGGGTCCCGAGTTTCCGATGCAGGTGGTGCAGCCGTACCCCACCACGTTGAACTTCAGGGC
>JBKHJU010000287.1:0-3900 GCA_046537985.1 Longimicrobiales bacterium | reverse complement strand
GGTACACCGCGAGACCTCACAGGAGAGACAGGTCATGGGCAAGATCATCGGAATCGACCTCGGAACGACGAACTCCGTCGTGGCGGTGATGGAGGGCGGCGAGCCGGTCGTCATCCCCAACGCGGAGGGCGGGCGCACGACGCCCTCGGTCGTCGCGTTCACCAAGGACGACGAGCGGCTGGTGGGTCAGGTGGCCCGCCGGCAGGCCATTACCAACCCCAACAACACCATCACCTCGATCAAGCGGTTCATGGGCCGCAAGCACTCCGAGGTGACGGAGGAGCAGAAGCTCGTCTCCTACGAGGTGACCAAGGACGAGCAGGACCGGGTGACGGTGGACGTGCCGAACGCGGAAAAGACCTTCACGCCGCCCGAGATCTCGGCGATGGTCCTCCAGAAGATGAAGCAGACGGCCGAGGACTATCTCGGCGAAGAGGTGACCGAAGCCGTCATCACCGTTCCCGCCTACTTCAACGACGCGCAGCGCCAGGCGACGAAGGACGCCGGCAAGATCGCCGGCCTCGAGGTCAAGCGGATCATCAACGAGCCGACCGCGGCCTCCCTGGCGTACGGGCTCGACAAGAAGGGTGACGAGAAGATCGCCGTCTACGATCTCGGGGGCGGCACGTACGACATCTCGATCCTGGAGCTGGGCGACGGCGTCTTCGAGGTGAAGGCGACGAACGGCGACACGCACCTGGGCGGCGACGACTTCGACCAGCGGATCATCAACTGGCTGGTGGAGGAGTTCAAGAAGGACCAGGGGATCGACCTCTCCAAGGATGCCATGGCCCTCCAGCGGCTCAAGGAGGCCGCCGAGAAGGCCAAGATGGAGCTCTCCACCACGATGAAGACGGACATCAACCTCCCCTTCATCACGGCCACCCAGGAGGGCCCGAAGCACCTGAACATCACCCTGACGCGGTCCAGGTTCGAGCAGTTGGTGGACGACCTGGTGCAGCGGACGATCCCGCCCATGGAGAAGGCCCTGCAGGACGCGGGGATCAGCGCCGGGGACGTGGACGAGGTGATCCTGGTGGGCGGATCCACCCGGATTCCCAAGATCCAGGAAGTGGTGAAGGATTTCTTCGGAAAGGAGCTCCACAAGGGCGTGAACCCCGACGAGGTGGTGGCCGTCGGTGCCGCCATCCAGGGCGGCGTCCTCGGCGGCGAGGTGAAGGACGTGCTCCTCCTGGACGTGACACCGCTCTCCCTGGGCATCGAGACCCTGGGCGGAGTCATGACCACCCTCATCGAGCGAAACACCACGATCCCCACCAAGAAGACGGAGACGTTCTCCACGGCCGAAGACAACCAGACCACCGTGGAGATCCACGTCCTCCAGGGCGAGCGGAAGATGGCCGCCGACAACAAGACCATTGGCAAGTTCCAGCTCACCGGAATCCCTCCGGCGCCCCGGGGCGTACCCCAGGTCGATGTCACCTTCGACATCGACGCCAATGGAATCCTCCACGTGTCGGCGAAGGACCAGGCCACCGGAAAGGAGCAGAAGATCCGGATCGAGGCGTCCAGCGGCCTCTCGGAAGACGAGATCGAGCAAATGGTCGACGACGCCGAGAAGCACGCCAAGGAGGACGAGGAGCGCCGGGAGAAAGTCGAGGCCCGCAACCAGCTCGACTCCCTGGTCTACCAGGTCGAGAAGGACTCGGAGGAGTGGGGCGACAAGGTCAGCGACGAGAACGAGAAGCGCCTCGAGGAGGCCTTGGACAAAGCCAAGCAAGCGCTGAAGGGCGACGATACCGAGGCCATCAACCGGGCCCGGGACGGGCTCATGCAGGCCTTCAGCGCCGCCGGTCAGGAGATGTACCAGGCCCAGGCCGAAGAGGCGGGAGCGGCCGGCGCCGGTCCGGATGCGGCCGGCGAGGCCGGATTCGACGCCGGCGAAGCCGGAGCCACGGCCGGTGAGGATGAAGAAGAGGTCGTGGAGGCCGACTACGAGATCGTGGACGAGGAAAAGTAGGCAACCTTTTCCCGGCTTCGTGGCATCACAGGGATCGGAAGCGGGTCCGGGTCACGGACAGTCCTCGGAGTGACGGCGCGAGGCCGGTGCTCCGGGACGGCCCTACCCGAGAACGGGACCCGGATTCGCTTCGCCGTGTATCTATGAGCGCCCCGGCCGGATTCGGGTCGGAGGCCGCTCACCACCGTGACCATCGAAGGGACCCGACGATATGTTCGATCCATTGAAGTCGAAGGCGAAACTCATCCTGTACACCACCCTCGCGTTCGTCCTGGGCCTGGGGATGGCGTCGGGTCTGGGCTGGACAGGCCCGACCCACGCCATGCCGACCCTCGACGACGCACCGCGGGTGAGCCAGGAGGCCCTGGGATCGGCCCAGGACCTCAGCAATGCCTTCGTCGAGGTCGCCGACGCCGTGACCCCGGCCGTCGTCAGCATTCGAACCGAGCGAAGGGAGGCCCGGGGCCAGGGTCGGCTGGAGATCCCCGAAGAGTTCCGGCGCTTCTTCGGGCCCGAAGGAGACGGCCAGGGCCAGCCCCGGCCCCAGTTCTCCGGGGGGAGCGGCTTCATCGTCTCCTCCGACGGCTACATCCTGACCAACAACCACGTCGTGTCCGGGGCCGAGGGGATCTCGGTGACCACCCGGGACCGGATGGAATACACCGCGGAGATCGTGGGAACGGATCCCACCACGGATCTCGCGGTGATCAAGATCGACGGATCGGACCTGCCCACGGCCAGCTTCGGAAGCTCGGCCGCGGTCCGGGTCGGTGAATGGGTCGTGGCCGTGGGCAATCCCGGCTTCGGCGGCGCGGGGCAGCTCGACTACACCGTGACGGCGGGAATCGTCAGCGCCAAGGGCCGCCCGATTCAGATCATCCGGCGCTCCCTCATGCAAGACCCGGACTTCGAGGGTGATCCCGGGTTCGGCGTCGACAACTTCATCCAGACCGACGCCGTCATCAATCCGGGGAACTCGGGCGGTCCCCTGGTCAACATCGAGGGCCAGGTGGTGGGCGTGAACTCCGCCATCATGAGCCAGACCGGCTTCTATCAGGGGTACGGCTTCGCCATCCCCGTGGACCTGACTCGCCGGGTGATGGAGGACCTCATCGAGTACGGACGGGTCCGCCGCGCATGGCTCGGCGTCCAAATCGAGGAGGTCGATCCCGTGGACGCGGAGGCCTACAACCTTCCCACGGTGTCCGGGGTCCTGGTGCAGGGCGTCGAAGGCGACAGCCCCGCCGACGACGCGGGCCTCCAGGTGGAGGACGTGGTCGTGGAGGTCGACGGAACCGAGGTGGCGACTCCGAGTGGCCTCCAGTCCGAGATCGCTCAGCTCCGGCCGGGAGCCACGGCCGAGCTCACCGTCTACAGGGACGGCGAGCGCCGGACCCTGGACGTCGAGCTGGGTGAGGCGCCCTTCACGTTGGCGGAGACCGACGAGCCCGCCACGGCCCCGAGCGCCGTGGAGCGTCTCGGAATCTCGGTGCAGCCGCTGAACGCCGAGGCCGCCCGGGAGCTCGGCTACGACGAGCCGGGCGGAGTCGTCATCAGCGGCGTTCTGCCCGGTGGTGCCGCCTGGGAGAGGGGAGTCCCCACCGGCTGGAGGCTCCTGGAGATCAACGATCAGCCCGTCGACAGCCCGGACGATGTCCGGGAGATCCTGGGCGATACGCCCGGGGGTTCCATCGTGAAGCTGGATGTCCAGGGTCCCGACGGCACCACGCGGGTCGTGAACGTCCGGATGCCCAACGAATGAGGCACCCGGGCGACGCCCCTGACCGGGGCCGAGGGCGGACGCCATGATCGCCACGCCGACAGGTTCCGGGGATCCGGGGCATCCGACCTCGCGCTGAGGGCCCGGCACCGGAACCCCGTAGACCGAGGGCCCGCTCCGAACCGGAGCGGGCCCTCGT
>JBKHJU010000286.1:0-3902 GCA_046537985.1 Longimicrobiales bacterium | reverse complement strand
GCGTGCTTCGGGTCCGCCTCCAGCGCCCGCTGTGCGAGGGCGAGGGCCTCCTCGCTGGCCAGGCCGTGGAGGTTCGGAACCTCCGTCATCTCCTCGGGAGGCTCGGGCACCGGGAAGAGCACCCGGGTTGCGAAGAGGTATCCCGCCCCACCCCCCGCCGCGAGAATGAACAGGATGAGGAAGATGTCCCGGAAGGTCCGGCCGGTTCCCTTCTCCAGCCCGCGGCGGCGCCGAATCGAGCTCCCCATCCTCATGGGAGCCTCCCCACGCGTCCGCCCGAGGCTTCGGCCTGGCCGCCGGAGATCTCCATCGCCGCGCGCCGGCGCCGATGACTCATCCCATCCTCCGCATCCGCGCGGCGAATGCGCCGTCGAATCCCGTTTCGTGGGGAAGCACCCGAAGGAATCCGTTCTCGTCGACGAGATCCCCTGCGACGTCCCCCGGAGGGTCGATTCGAAATCCATCGGATCGGGCCAGGAACTGCGACACCACTTGTTCGTTCTCCTCGGGCTCGAGCGTGCAGGTGGAATAGACGAGAAGACCTCCCGGGCGCACGCACCCGGATGCTCCTTGCAGGATCCGCGCCTGGACCCCGGAGAGGCGGTCCGGATCCTGTGGCTCCAGCCGCCACCTTCCGTCGGGATGGCGCCGGAGGGTCCCGGTGCCCGTGCAGGGAACGTCGGCCAGGACGAAGTCCGCTTCGACGACCGGTGGAATCTCGCCCCGAGCAGCCACCCTGTACACCGGCGAAATCCACGGTTTCAGACGCTCGAGGGCCGGACCGAGTAGCGCCAGCCGACGACGCGAGCGATCTCCCGCCAGGACCCACGATACCGACGGATCGGAGGAAGCCAGGCCAAGGGCCTTACCGCCCGGCGCCGCACAAAGGTCCGCGATCCGGGAGCCGGGGTCCGGCGAAGCGTACTCCACGACCAGAGAGGCCGCCGGATCCTGGATCACGGCGGGCACCGTCTCGAGGACGGTCTCGGGCTCCACCCCGTCGTCGATCCAGAGACAGCGGCTGCCCATGCCCGCCGGCCGCGATCCGATCCCCGCCCCCTCGAGCCGGTCCCCGGCCTCGGCGAGTGAGAGGCCGATGGGGCGTATGGAAAGCGCGGGGATCCGGTTGTTCTCCTCCACCAGCCGGAAGGCACCGTCCCGGCCGTAGCGATCCAACCACCGCTCCACCATCCAGTCGGGATGGGATCCCCACGTGGCGAGGTGGCCCACCGGATCCTCCTCCGGGTCGGGAAAGAGGGCCGGATCGGCCCGTCCACCGGACGGAGCTCCGGGCGTCGCTTCGTCGAGGCCCCGGCGATGGCGGTTCCTTCGGTCGACGCTCTCTCGATCGTGGTCCACTCGATCGAGACTCTCCCTCTGCACCGACCGGAGCACGCCGTTGACGAGACCCGCGACCCGGCGACCGACCACCTCCTTCGCCTGCTCGACGCTCTGGGAAAGGGCGGCGTAGTCGGGGACCGCGTCCATGTAGAGGAGCTGGTACGCCCCCAGCCTCAGGACGTCGAGGACGAGGGGAGAGACGCTCTCGAGGCCGGCGTGGAGGCTCCGGTCGAGGAGGTGGTCCAGACGGCCCCGAAGGCGGATCACTCCGTACGTCACCGCGTGGACCCAGGGTCCCTCTTCCGGGGATACTCCGCGAAGGGCCGACTCCAGGGCCCGATCCAGCCTCCGCCCTCTTCGCACCGCACCCAGGACGGCGAGAGCCGCGGTCCGCGCCGGGCTCACCTCGGACACGAAGATCCAGGAAGGTCGAGCGTGTCCGGGGGATCGGGTCGATTCACCCGCGGCGCTACTCCAGCATCCCCCGGGTGGGCGAGGAGGGAACGGCGATCTCCCGGCTGGGCATCCGACCCGCCAGGAACGCGAGTCGGCCGGACCGGACGGCGAGGCGCATGGCCTCGGCCATCGTCACCGGGTCGTCGGCAGCGGCGATCGCCGTGTTCATGAGCACCCCGTCCACCCCCTGCTCCATGGTGATGGCGGCGTCGGAGGCGGTGCCCACCCCGGCGTCTACGATCACCGGAACCTCCAGACGACGCTTGATCTCCCTGATGAAATAGGGATTCACCACGCCCATTCCGCTTCCGATGGGGCTGGCCAGGGGCATGACCGACACCACCCCGGCGTCCTCCAGCTTCAGGGCCGTCACCACGTCGTCGTTGGTGTATGCCATGATCTTGAATCCCTCGGCCACCAGGACCCGGGCCGCTTTCAGCGTCTCTTCCACATCCGGCAGGAGAGTCTTCTGATCGCCGATGACCTCGAGCTTGAGCCACTCGTTGAATCCCGCCGCACGGGCCAGGCGACCGTAGCGAATCGCCTCGTCGGCCGTCGAGCATCCCGCCGTGTTGGCCAGGAGGAAGAACTCGTCGGGATCCAGATGATGCAGGATCCCCTCTTCGTTCGAGCGGTCCAGGTCGATGCGGCGGACGGCCACGGTGATCATGGCCGCTCCGCTGGCCCGCACCGCATTCACCATCGTCTCGTTGTTCGGGTACTTCCCGGTGCCCACGATGAGGCGGGAGTCGAAGTCGGTGTCGGCGATGCGAAGGGGCGCGTCGGGCGCGCCCCTGTCCCCGCTCGTCCCGGCGGCGTCCCGGCTGGGGCCCGGAGCCTTCATGCCGCCCTCCATGGGCTCTGGTTCCGTCACCGGCTCACTTGTCATCTCGCTCTCCTCATTCTCCATCCTGCGGGTCCGGCGGGCTCAGCCGCCTCCCACGAAGTGGACGAGCTCGAGGGCGTCTCCCTCCTCGACCTCCACCTCGGCGTATCGATCCCGCTCCACGATCTCGCGATTCCGCTCCACCACGACCATCGACGGCTCCAGCTCCAGGTGCTCCAGGAGCTCCCGGAGGGTCATCGCCGCCGGGACGGCTCGCTCCCTTCCGTTGATGACGACGCTGATCTCGGTCACGACGCTTTCTCGCTTCCCTTCGCCGGAAGACCCGGATCCCCGTGCGAGGGCTCGATCACGGGAAGGCCTCGAGAAACTCCCGCACCGCTCCCGCCGGGTCGTCGGCGTCCCAGATGGCGCTGATGGACGCCGCCCCGTAGGCCCCGACGGCGGTGATCTCCGGCACCCGAGCGGGATTCATCCCCCCGATGGCGATCACCGGCAGACGGGCATGAGGCCGGTCGACGCCTTCCGACAGCTCCTTCAACAGCCCCGTTCCCGACGCGGCTCGATCCGGGTGGGACGAAGACGCGTAGATCGTACCCGCGAACAGGTAGTCCGCTCCTTCATCCCGGGCCTCCACGCCTTCCTCCAACGAATGTACCGAAACTCCCACCGGAACATCGAGGCCGAGGAGCCGTCGGGCCGTCGTGGGCGAAAGGGACCGGCGCCCGAGATGGACCCCGTCGGCCCCCACGGCAAGAGCCACGTCCACGCGGTCGTTGATCATGAGGCGTGCCCCGACGCTCCGAGCCACGGGCAGCAGCTCCCGGGCTGCTTCCACGAGGAGGGAGCCGGGGCTCGCGGGCCCCCTGAGATGGAGAGCCAGATCGCCTCCACCGGCTTCCAGCACGGTGGGGGCGGTCTCGAGGAACCAGGAGCCGGCGGAGCTCGATCCGGTCGACCCGATCGTGCCACCCGCGAGGATCCGGTCGTCGGTGACCGCGTGGAGGCGAGGGATGTCCACCCGGCTCGTGGCTCCACCCGGTTTGGGCCCGCCGGTCACTCGAAGAGCCGCCCCTTCACTTCGCCACGGCCCCGGATCCAGTCTTCCACGGCCATTCGCCTCCTCCCGGCCGGCTGGACCTCGTCGATTCCGACGGCTCCACTCCCGGCGGCCACGGTCAACCCGTGCTCCGGATCGGCCACCAGGATGCGGCCCGGGTCCTCGTCGTGCTCGTACTCGTCCAGGGGAACGGGACGGAAG
>JBKHJU010000285.1:0-3931 GCA_046537985.1 Longimicrobiales bacterium | reverse complement strand
CCCTTCGTCACCGGAGAGGTCGTGGTGGTGGACGGAGGGCAGAGCCTGATGGGGTCGCGAGACGAGATCTGAGGGGTAGCCGAACCGGCCGGAGCGACGGACTTCGGGAGTCGCCCGGGAGGTGGGAACGAGCGGAGCGTGACACAGGGGACCGGAAGCCCGGCGTCGATCCGGGACTGGCATGGACCTTGTAGCTGCATGGAAGGATGCCGATCTCACCCGACCGATCCACCGACGACGGACCGACGTCGAAGTCCTCTTCGGACCCCTCGGGCCTCTCCACCCGCCCGGGCCTCCCGAGCCGTCACAGCCGCCCGACGAACCGGTACCCGGGGCGAAACCCGCCCCTCCGCTATCGCCTGAGGAGACTCCTCGAGCGGGGGAAGCGCCTGTTCGAAGGCCGGCGGGGCCGAGCCCTCGGCGGGACCCTCCTCGTCGCCGGCACCCTGCTGCTGGCCCTGGGATACCGCTACGTCACCCCGGCCTGCGCGGACGACGCCTGTCCCACCATCGCCGAGATCGACGGGTACCGCCCCCCCGAGCCGCCCCACGTCTTCGACCGGAACGGGCAGCTCGCCGGCCACCTTCCCGGCCGCCGGCGCATCGTCCTGGACGCCGGGGAGATCCCGGAGCTGGTTCGGGACGCTTACGTGGCGGTGGAGGACCGGCGGTTCTGGGATCACGGGGGCGTGGACCTCAGGGCCGTGCTGCGGGCCTTGACCCGGAACGTCGAGGCCGGAGAGACGGTGGAGGGAGCCAGCACCATCACCATGCAGCTGGCCAGGAACATCTTCGCCAATGAGATCCTCGAGTACTCCCCCTGGCGGCGGAAGGCCACCGAGGCTCGACTTTCCCTGGGCATGGAGTCCCGGCTGACCAAGGCCGAGATCCTCGACCTGTACGTCAACCACATCTATCTGGGTGACGGGGTGTGGGGCGTGGGGGCCGCTGCTGGGCACTATTTCGGAAAGGACGTCGACGAGCTCTCGGAGGCCGAGATCGCCCTACTGGTGGGTCTGGCCAAGAATCCCGAGGGGTACAACCCCCGTCGATTCCCCGATCGGGCCCTCGAGCGACGGAACGTGGTCCTGGACGTGATGGCCCGGGAAGGCGTGGTAACCCGAGCCGACGCCGTGGTCGCCATGGAGACACCGATCGAGCTGGCCGAGCCTTCCCTGGTCTGGACCCGGGGCTCCTACTACGCCGCGGCGGTCCGCCGGGAGCTCGTGACCCTGATCCCCGAGCCGGCTCGCCGGGCTGGAGCCCGCATCTACACGGGGCTCGATCGCCAGCTCCAGGCCGCCGCAGAGGACGCCCTCCTGTGGCAGATCTCCCGCATCGAGGCCGGGGAGCTGGGTCCCTACGAGCCTCCCGCGCCCGACCCCTGGTCCGGGTCCGCTATCCGAAGCTCATCGGGGAGCTCTTCGTCGACCGGCGGATCGTCCGACGCCGTCTCCGACGGGGAGGGCGGCGTCGTGCGCGTGGCCTCCCCCCACCTCCAGGGCATGGCCCTGGCCCTGGATCCCTCCAGCGGAGTGGTCCGGGCCCTTGTGGGCGGGCGGGACTTCTCGGAGAGCGAGTTCGACCGCGCCTTCCTGGCTCGTCGCCAGCCGGGATCGGCGTTCAAGCCCCTGGTCCTCTCGGCGGCCCTGAGCGAGGGCTATCCGTTGACCGACCTGGTGAGCGTCGATTCACTCTCGGTCCCCGCCGACAATCTGGACCCCGACGAGGACTCCATCTGGCGCCTCGTCGACCTCGTCCCGGCCGGCGAAGTCGAGGAAGACCACGGCAGTCCCGGCTCCATCACCCTTCGTAACGCGCTCATCCGCTCGTCGAACGTGGCCGCGGTCCGGGTGGGGATGGATCTGGGAGTGGAGCGGGTGATCCGGGAGGCCCGCCTCCTGGGAATCGAGACGCCCATTCCCGCCTATCCGTCCCTCTTCCTGGGGAGCGCCGACGTGGTCCCGGCGGAGCTGGTGGCGGCCTTCGCGGCCTTCGAGAACGGGGGAATGCGGGTCGAGCCCCATCTCATCACCCGCATCGAGGGCCCCGACGGCGAGGTGCTGTGGGAGTCACCTCCCGGCCCCGAGCCCGCGCTGGACCCACGGGTGGCGTTCCTGGTCCGGAGCGTGCTGGAGGACGTGGTGGACGACGGAACCGGATGGCGGGTCCGAGCCCAGGGGCTCACGGGCCCGGCGGCGGGCAAGACCGGCACGACCAACGAGGGGCGAGACGTCTGGTTCGTGGGAATGCGCCCCGGAATCGTGGGAGGGGTCTGGCTGGGCTTCGATCGGCCCCGGAGCATCCTTCCCGGAGCCACCGGTGGGGAGCTCGCGGCGCCGGTCTGGGCCCGGATGATGCGTCCCCTCCCCACGTCGCCGGCCGACTCCCTCCTCTGGGCGCCTCCGGCGGGGCTGACCGGCGCGGAGGTCGACGGCAGCACCGGCTATCTGGCCAACGAATCGTGCCCGGAGGAGCACGTCCGCACGGAGTACTTCCTCGAGGGAACGGAGCCCCGACAGGTCTGCCCCCTCCACGGGAGGGACCTCCTGGACCGGATCGTCCAGGGAATCCGGAGCCTCTTTCGCTGAATCGATGGGGATCGGACCACCGAGTCTCGGCCGAGCCGGGATTTCTGGCCAGGATCCGGCCCGGGAGGCAGGTCGGGTTCCGGGCCAGCGCCCAGGTCAGGTCCGGAGCTACGTCCCCGGCGCCGTCGTCGCCGCTTCACCGCCTTGGGGAGCCGCCTCCGGATCCGACGGCTCGAGCCGCCGGGTCCGCTCTTCTCCGACCTCGGGCCGGTTCTCGGCCAGCCAGTGTTCGGCGTCCAGGGCGGCCATGCACCCGGTGGCCGCCGCGGTCACGGCCTGCCGGTACCGCTCGTCGATGACGTCTCCGGCGCCGAACACCCCGGGCGCCGACGCGCGGGTCGAGCCCGCCTCCACCCGGATGTAGCCACTGTCGGTCAGCTCCAGGGTGTCGCCCAGAAAACCGGTGTTGGGCGTGTGTCCGATGGCCAGGAACATCCCCCCGGCCTCGATCACCTTCTCCTCGCCGGTCTCCACGTGCTCCACACGGACGCCCTCCACGAACTCGTCGCCCAGGACCTCCTTGACGACGTGGTTCCACTCCACCCGGACCTTCGGGTTGGAGAGGGCCCGCTCCTGCATGATCTTCGAAGCCCGGAGCTCGTCGCGCCGATGCACGATGACGACCTCGCTGGCGTACTTGGCCAGGAAGGAGGCCTCCTCCATGGCGGAGTCGCCGCCTCCAACCACCACCAGGGGCTGATCCCGAAAGGCCGGCAGAGCACCGTCGCACACCGCGCAAGCGCTCACACCGCCCCCGCTTCGCCGGAGGCGCTGCTCGTTCTCGAGACCCAGCCAGTTGGCCCGCGCCCCGGTGGCGACGATGACCGAGTGAGCCAGGACCTCGCCTCCCTCGGCGGACACGAGGCGAAAGGGACGACTCGAGAAATCCGTCTCCACGATGTCGTCGGTCCGCACCCGGGTGCCGAAGCGCTCGGCCTGCTCCTTCATCTCCTGCATGAGCGTCTGACCGTCGACACCCTGGGAGAAGCCCGGGTAGTTCTCCACCTCGGTGGTCCACATGAGCTGTCCGCCCGGAATCATGTCGGTGCTGGGCGCGCCCTCGTAGACCAGGGGGTCGAGCTCGGCCCGGGCCGCGTAGATGGCGGCGGTCCACGCCGCGGGGCCCGATCCGATGACGACGACTCTTTCGACTTTCTCGGACTTCATCCTCCCTCCTCGCCCTTGAAAACCTTGAGGTGGGTCGAGTGGCCGGGGTTCACCCGGGCGTCGGGGTCGATGTGATGGATCGCGTTGTTCACGGCGATGGCCGCCTCGGCATATCCCGTGGCGATGAGATCGAGCTTCCCGTCGTAGCCGACGACGTCGCCGGCCCCGTACAC
>JBKHJU010000284.1:0-3934 GCA_046537985.1 Longimicrobiales bacterium | reverse complement strand
TCCGGATCCGGCGGACTACGAGGTGGAGCTGGGGGATGTGGCAGCCAATTGCACAGCGGATCCCCTCTCCGTCCCCGTCGTCTCGGAAGAGACCGCCGACGTCTCCCTGGGCGTCGTCTGTGCGCCCGCCGAACCCACCACCTACACGGTCAGTTTCAGTCGGGAGCGGCCGAACCTGGACGACGGCGAGATCACGGTGTGCCCCTTCGGCATCTGCTCGACGACCGAAGAGTGGGATCTCTATGTCTACAACAGCTCCCAGACCGATCCTGCATCGGTGATCCGACAGAACGAGACCACGGGCGTCGAGGTTGCCCACGTCACGGGTGTCGCCCTGGAGGACCTGACGGAGGAGGACTTCGAGGCGGCCACCTTCACGACCGGGATCGTCAACGAGGGATTCGACTCGGGACGCACCATCCTGGTCCGGACGGACCTGGGGAGCGTCTACGCCCTCGGGAATCCGGTCGAGGACGCCACGGCGGGAACTCTCACCTTCGACGCAGCCTTGATCGTCGAGCCCTGACGGCGGGAGACAGGAACGGCACCGACCCCTGACCTGCCCGACTTCCCGAGCCAGGGGTCGACCGGCCCCGTCCCGGGCGGCACCGGAGTGGGGAGAGGCCCCGTCACCGAGCCCGGTGGCGGGGCTTTCTTCGTACCGGCCGAGGCCAGCCCTCAGCCGCCTCCGGCGTCGAGCACCGCGTCGGGTTTCCCGACGTGGGAACGACCCCTGCGACGTCCATCCCCGTCTCGCCGGAGGCCGGCGTGAGGGTAGGCTGCCTGGAGCACACCGCGTGCCAACGCCGAAACCCGTTGCACGAGAACAGATTTCGGCTGCATGGCTGTTCGTCGAGCTCCAAACCGCTCGCCGATTCCGGCAAAAGCTTCTGAACGGGAAAAGACTGCGCCGAATCCCCGTCCCAGCCGGGCTCCCGGGTGGAGACCACCAGCACACCTTCGTGGCGCCCGACAAGGGATTTTGTCCTCTCGGCAACTCCGGGCACACCGGTTGCTTCCTGAGCCGGTCGGAATGGCGGCGGAGTCGACATGACCGCAGTCGCCTCTCGTTTCAATGCAAACGGCCCCAAGGGCCGGAGGAGCACGACATGTTGGAACTCTTCGCAAGGTTCTGGCACGAGGAGTCGGGTCAGGGACTCACAGAGTACGCTCTGATCCTGGCGCTCGTATCGATCGGGCTGATCGCCGTCCTCGTCGTCTTCCGGGATGCGATCGGCGGAATCTTCGACCGGATCGCCCAGGTCCTTCAGGGAGCACCCGAGGAGGGCTACACCCCGGGCGCGGGCGCCTGATCCGGACCCGACGACTCCGCCACTCCGGACGCCGGGTGACGTCGAGCTCGCTCTCGGCGCTCACCCGGCGCTCCCGGCGGAGGGTTCGTAACCCGCTCTCTCCAAGGAACGACGCTTCCGATGCCTACCCATGCGATGGCCGCTTCGGGACTGCTCACCGCGGTCCTGCTGACGGTCCTCTTCCTTTCGGTCTGGTTCGACATGGATCAGGAGAGGATTCCCAATTGGCTCACCGTCGGTGGGCTGCTGGGCGCCCTCGTCCTGCGGGGGATCGTGGGATCCGAGGCGCTCTGGGCGGGGATCATGGGAAGCGGCATGGGACTCGTTCTGGGCCTTCTTTTCTTCGCCTTGGGAGCCCTGGGCGCCGGAGACGGAAAGCTCCTGGTGGCCGTGGGGGCACTCCTCGGTATCGAGGTCTTTCTGCGATCCCTTCCCTTGATCGGCGGCATCGGAGGGGCGCTGGCCCTCGTGACGACCCTCCGGAAGGGCACCGTGATCCCGACCCTTCTTCGGTTCCGAGAGCTCCTCTTCTACTTCGTCAGCTTCGGCCGGCTGGGAGAGCGTCGGACCCTGTCCACGCCGGGTGCCGTGACCGTCCCGTACGGCGTCGCCGTCGCGGCGGGTGCGGCCTGGGGCTGGTTCGCCTGGGGCCTCTCGCTATGAGGCGACTTCGCAGCAGGAGGGAGCGCCCATCCGGGTGGTGGCGATCCGAGAACGGACAGGCCCTCGTCGAGTTCGCCATCGTCGTTCCCGTCCTTCTGCTGCTGATCCTGGGACTCGTGGAGTTCTCACGGGCGTGGAATACCAAGCAGGTGCTCACGGACACGGCCCGCGAGGCCCTTCGGAGGTCGGTCGTCGCCGATCCCGATTTCACCTACGAGGAAATGCGGGAGATGATCGACCGGTCCCTGATCCGGGCATCCCTCGACCCGCAGCGGGCCGACGTATCGGTGGAGGGCTGGAAGACCGGGACCGGCAACCCGGCCCGGATCCGCATCGACTACGAGTACGATCTCGGATTCTTCGCTTCCATCGCCGGGTGGGCTTCGGGAGACCGGACCCTGGCACTTTCGACCTCTTTCGTGATGCGCAACGAGTGATCGACCGACAGCTATGAAAATATCTCGATACTGGTGGATGCTGATCGGCGCGAGCGTATCCGGCCTCCTGGCCGGCTACGTGGCGCTGGTCTATGTGAGCGAGGAGCCGGCTCCCCTCGAGGCGGCCGCCCCCGAGCGGACGATCGTGGTGGCGTCGCGGGAGCTCCCGGCCGGGACGATTCTCCGAAGGGAGGACGTGGAGACGGTGAGCTGGCCCGGATCCGCCGTGCCGGTGGGATTCGCCACCCAGGCCGGCCAGGTGGTCGGCCGGGGCTTGATCTCGGATGTCACCGAGAACGAGCCCCTCCTCGACTCGAAGCTGGCCCACAAGGACGCCGGCGGCGGCCTGTCCATCACGATCCCGGAGGGAATGCGGGCGATCTCGGTCGAGGTCGACGAAGTCGTCGGCGTTGCCGGATTCGTCCTGCCCGGGACCCGGGTCGACGTGCTGGCGACCGTCATGCCCGGCAACGATCGGACCCAGACGACGACCCGCATCATCCTCCAGAACGTCCGGGCCCTCGCCGCGGACCAGCGGTATCAGCAGGACATCGACGGCGAGCCCCAGTACGTAACGGTCGTGACCCTCCTCGTGACCCCCGACCAGGCCGAAGCGCTCACCCTGGCCGCGACCGAGGGCCGGATCCAGCTCGCCCTCCGAAACACACTCGACGGAGAGGACGTCGAGACCCCGGGGCGGCGAATCACGGCCCTGGTGACCGGTGGGGGGCCCGCACGACCGACATCGTCGTCCGCCGCGGCCGCTCCGCAACCCGAACCGGAACGGGTCATCGAGAGCTATGAAGGCGGACAGCGCACGCTCCTGATGTTCGAGGCGGGAGGGGGACGATGAGGATGGCGATGCTGGAGAGGGCCCTCGAGCGCCCCAGGGGCGGGACCCGCCATCGGACCGGAAGTGCCTGGGTCGGAGCGCTTTTCCTGTGGGTAGCCCTGGGTTTCGGCGCCCCTGCCTCGGGTCAGCAGTTCATTACCGAGCCCGAGGGCTCCGTGAGCCTGGCCCGTGGCACGTCCGCCGTGCTGGTGAGCCCGACCCAGTTCAACCGGGTTTCCATGGCGGATCCGGAGGTCGCCGAGGCCGTGGTCATGTCCCCGACCGAGGTGCTCATCAACGGACTCGCCCTGGGGAATACCACGTTCGTAGCGTGGGATACCGCCGGTGTGCGTCGCATCTACGGGGTGGAAGTCACCGCCGACGCCGGGGCCCTCGGGCGGCATCTCACGACCCTCTATCCGGACGAGGACATCGAGGTGGGCGCCCAGGGCAACACCCTGATCCTCTCGGGGACGGTGAGCTCGGCATTCGTGGCCCGGCGGGCCCTGGAGCTCGCCGAGGGCACCGGGGCCGTGGTGATCAACAATCTGCAGGTGCCGGCTCCCAGCCAGATCATGCTGCAGGTCCGATTCACCGAGGTGAATCGAAGCGCCATCCAGAGCCTGGGGAACAACGTGATCCAGACCTTGAACCCCGACGTGCTCGACGGGACGGAGATTGGCGTGGGG
>JBKHJU010000283.1:0-3935 GCA_046537985.1 Longimicrobiales bacterium | reverse complement strand
CGTCGACACCGAGGAATCGGAGCTGCGCCGGGAGGCCCCGGTCGAGCTCTGGCGACTCCAACGGGCCTTCGGCTACACCCTGGAGGATCTGAACCGGATCCTCCTGCCCATGGCCGAGGAGGCGAAGGATCCCATCGGCGCCATGGGGAGCGACACCCCGGCGTCGGTCCTGTCGAACCGGAACAAGCCGCTCTTCACGTACTTTCATCAGCTCTTCGCCCAGGTCTCGAACCCTCCCATCGACTACATCCGGGAAGACGTGGTGACGTCGCTGGAGAGCCACATCGGTCACCAGCGGAATCTCCTGGGCGAGTCGCCGGACCACTGTCGGCAACTCCACCTCAAGAGCCCCATCCTCCGGGAGGACGAGCTGGAGGCGGTCCGCTCCATCGATCGGAACGGGATCCGGGCTCGGTCCATCGACATCACCTTTCCGAAGCACGGGAACGTCCGGGCGGCCCTGGATCGGATCCGGGAGGAGGCCGAGGACGCAATCGAGGACGGCTACGAGATCCTCGTCCTGTCGGATCGGGCCGTGGGCCCCGACAGGGTGCCGCTGGACAGCCTCCTGGCCACGGGCGGGGTACACCACCACCTGGTCCGTAAGGGACTGCGGACCCGGGTGGGGATCGTCCTGGAGGTGGGCCAGCCCTCGTCGGTGCACCATTTCTGTACCCTCATCGGCTACGGCGCCGACGCCGTCTGCCCCTGGCTGGCCTTCGACTGCATGCGGGCCCTCATCGCCGAGGGACGCCTCGGCGGTCCCATCGAGGACGTGGTCGCCTCGTACCGGGCAGGCCTCGAGAACGGCATCCGGAAGGTGATGGCGAAGATGGGAATCTCCACCCTGGAGAGCTACAAGGGAGCCCAGATCTTCGAGGCCGTGGGGCTGGACCGGGACCTGGTGGAGGAGTGCTTCGCCGGGACCGTGAATCGGACCAACGGGATCGGCGTCGGCGAGATCGAGGAGGACCTGCGCAAGCGCCACACCGCGGCGTACCGCCCCTTCACCGACGGGAACCTGGTCCTGGAAGAAGGCGGAGACCTCTACTGGCGCCGGAACGGCGAGGCCCACGCCTGGAACCCCTATACCATCGGCACGCTCCAGAAGGCGACCAAGCTGGGGTCGTGGGAGATCTACCAGCGCTTCGCCGAGGCCGTGAACGGTCACGACGAGCAGCTCCTGACCTTCAGGGGGCTCCTGGACTTCGATCTCGACGGGGGCCGGCCGGTCCCGATGGAGGAGGTCGAGCCCGTCGAAGAGATCTGCAAGCGCTTCTTCAGCGGATCCATGTCCTTCGGATCACTGAGCCGGGAGGTCCACGAGGCGGTGGCCATCGGCATGAACCGCATCGGAGGCACGGCGTGCACCGGTGAGGGGGGCGAGCAGGTGGACCGCTTCGGCACGGAGCGGGAGTGCTCCAACAAGCAGGTGGCCAGCGGGCGCTTCGGCGTCACGGCCAACTACCTGGTTCACGCCAGGGACCTGGAGATCAAGATGGCCCAGGGCTCCAAGCCCGGTGAGGGTGGCCACCTTCCGGGGGAGAAGGTGAACGAGGAGATCGCCCGGGTCCGTCACACGACCCCCGGCGTGGCACTGATCTCTCCGCCGCCGCACCACGACATCTACTCCATCGAGGACCTGGCGGAGCTGATCCACGATCTCAAGTGCTCCAACGACCGGGCCGACATCAACGTGAAGCTGGTGGCCGAGGCCGGCGTCGGGATCATCGCCGCCGGGGTGGCCAAGGGTCGGGCCGACAAGGTGCTCATCAGCGGGGACTCGGGGGGGACGGGTGCGTCGCCCAAGACCTCGATCAAGCACGCCGGGCTCCCCTGGGAGTTGGGGCTGGCCGAGACCCAGCAGGTGCTCCTCGCCAACGACCTCCGCTCCC
The DNA here is from genome assembly GCA_046537985.1 of Longimicrobiales bacterium. GTDB lineage: Bacteria > Gemmatimonadota > Gemmatimonadetes > Longimicrobiales > Gaopeijiaceae > JBKHJU01. Next base: position 2,040 of record JBKHJU010000283.1, on the reverse strand, counting down.
GGATCCGGGTGCGGGTGGACGGCGGCATCAAGACGGGAAGGGACGTGGCCATCGCCGCGCTCCTGGGCGCCGAGGAGTACGGCTTCGGCACCGGCGCCCTGGTCACCCAGGGCTGCATCCTGCTCCGGAAGTGCATGTGCAACACCTGCTCGGTGGGGATCGCCACCCAGGATCCCGAGCTGCGGGCCAAGTTCCCGGGAGACCCCCAGTACCTGGTCAACTACATGCACTTCGTCGCCCGGGAGGTCCGGGAGATCATGGCTGCCCTGGGCTTCCGGACCATGGACGAGATGATCGGTCGGGTGGACCGCCTGGTGCAGAAGAAGTCCGACCATCCCCGGGCCCGGAAGGTCGACCTCTCGCCGCTGCTGTTCCGGCCCGAATCCGACGACACGCCGCGGAAGGTCCGGGAGCAGAACCACAACCTGGACACGAAGCTGGACCGGAAGCTCATCGAGCTGGCGGCCGACGCCATCGAGAGCCGGGAGCCCGTGGAGGCCGACGTCCGGGTGGTCAACCGCGACCGGACCGTGGGCACGCTGCTGAGTGCCGAGGTGGCCCGGCGGTACGGCGAGGAGGGGCTCCCCCCCGACACCATCGTCTTCCGGATGAAGGGGTCGGCGGGCCAGAGCTTCGGTGCCTTCCTCTCGCCGGGAATCACCCTGGATCTGGAGGGAGACGCCAACGACTACATCGGGAAGGGGCTCTCCGGCGGACGCATCATCGTGCGCACGCCCCCCGAGGCCCCCTTCGAGGCCCACGAGCAGATCATCATCGGAAACATCGCCCTGTACGGGGCAACGTCCGGCGAGGCCTACTTCAACGGACACGCCGGCGAGCGCTTCGCCGTGCGGAACTCGGGGGTCCTCACGGTGGTGGAGGGCGTCGGCGACCACGGATGCGAGTACATGACCGGTGGCGTCGCCGTCATCCTGGGTGAGACCGGTAAGAACTTCGCCGCAGGAATGAGCGGGGGCGAGGCCTACGTCCTGGATGCCGACCGGGAGTTCCCGGCGCGGGTCAACCTCGACATGGTGGACCTCGAGCCCCTGGAGGACGAGCGGGACGTCAGCCTCGTCCATCGCCTGGTGGAGAACCACTACCACTACACGGGCAGCCAGAGGGCCAAGCGGGTCCTGGACGACTGGGACGAGCAGGTGAGCCACTTCTTGAAGGTCATGCCCCGGCCGTACGCCGAGGTGCTTCGACAGAACATGATGCACGGAAGGGACATCCGGGTGGCCGTTCCGGCTGCTCCGGTCCTCGACAACGGCCGCGTGCGGGTGACGGCATGAGCGAGAATCATCCCGACGGCTATCGGAAGATCCGTCGCGCGCCCATCGGCAAACGGGATCCCCGGGAGCGGGTGCGGGACACGGACGAGGTCTGGCTCCCCGTCTGGAACGAGGAACATCTTCGGAGCCAGGGCCAGCGCTGCATGGACTGCGGCGTGCCCACCTGCATGGCCGGCTGCCCCCTGGGCAACATCATTCCCGACTGGAACGACCTGGTCTACCGGGCCGAGTGGAGGGAGGCCATCGCGCGCCTCCACGCCACCAACAACTTCCCCGAGTTCACCGGATACACGTGTCCCGCCCCGTGCGAGGACTCGTGCACCCTGGCGTTCACGGAAGACGCGGTGACCATCAAGAGCATCGAGCGGGCCATCAGCGACCGGGCGTGGGACGAGGGATGGATTCAGCCCCGCCCCCCCGAGAGCCGCACGGGCTTCCACGTGGCCGTCGTGGGGAGCGGCCCGGCCGGTCTCGCGGCGGCCCAGCAGCTCAACCGGGCCGGCCACCGGGTCACGGTCTTCGAGGCCGACGACTTTCCCGGCGGGCTCATGACCTACGGGATTCCGGACTTCAAGTTCGCCCGTCGGAGGGTGAAGCGGCGCATCGACCAGCTCACCGCCGAGGGGATCGAGTTCCGGACGGGCTGCCGCGTGGGGAAGGACGTGCCCGCCCAGATCCTCCTGGACGACTTCGACGCCGCATGCCTGGCCCTCGGGGCCCAGGAGCCCATCGACCTGAATCTGCC
>JBKHJU010000282.1:0-3938 GCA_046537985.1 Longimicrobiales bacterium | reverse complement strand
ACACCCACCCGCCGGAGGCTCCGGCCTGGGTGGTGTTCTTGGCGAACAGGAGCGGGTTGACCCGGGTGCCGACGATGAACAGGCCCCGGAGGGCCCGCCCCACGAGCTCGAGGAGCTCGCTGGCCTCCGTACCGATCTGGCCCGGGACGTTCTTCTTCGACTTCGGGTACGCCGCGTAGATGATGTCCTCGGGGGTCGTCTCGACAGCCATTTACCACACCTCCCTCGTCTGCACCACCTTCGCCTGGCTCCGGGCGCCCGCCGCCTCGAGGTAGTCGTTGCGCTCGATCCTCTCGTCCGCCCGGTAGTCCTGGACCACCACGGACTCGTCCTGGGTCCGCCGGGCCATGTGCATCCCGATGGCGGCCACGGCCCAGGAGTAGGCGTCGTCGGGGAGGAGGAGCTCGTCAGAGCTCGCCGTAATGGCCGCCGGCATGGGGACGTAGGGGATCTCGATGGAGTCCACCGCCGTCCACCAGGCCTCCTCTCCGGCGAGGAACAGGGTGCCGTTGTAGAAGTATCCCGACCACCGAGGGACGCTCCCCAGGCGGGCCGAGTAGTCGATGATGTGGAAGCGTTCCTCGATGTCCCCCTGTACGACCTTGCCGCCGTGGTCGAGGAGGAGGTGGTCGGGGAAGGAGGCATATCCAGCGTCGAAGTCCCCGAGGGGCATGGAGACGCTGTGCACCTGGAGTACCAGGTCAGCGTTCCGGTCCGCGACGAGCTGGACAGCCCTGCGGTGCCAGCCGGTGAGGAACCGATAGATCGGCTTCACCGGCTGGCGCTCCCGGGCGAACGAGGGATGGAGGTCCCTCGCCGCCTCGATGAGGTCCGCCACCGCGAGGGCCATGGGTTACTCCTGGGCCTGTTCGATCTTGGCCAGGAGGTCCGGGTCCGGGCTCTCCTTCCCCTCCTCGGTGCTCTTGAGGAGCCGGAAGGCGCCGACGCGGGGATTGTCCCGCTGGAGCTCCGCCGCCAGGGCGTGCGCCACCAGGTCGGGGTTCTCGTTGAGGGCGGTCTCGAGCTCGGGCAGCGTGGCGTAGCCGTCGCCATCCTGGTCCCCGACGCTTTCGGGGGCGGCCCCCTCCGCCTTTTCGACGTAGCCCTCGTGCTCGTCGGTGAGGAGCCTGTCCAGGGCCGACGCCCTCACCGGATCCGGGGCCTCATCGCCCTCGGGCCGGGTCTTGACCTCGGCCGCCTTCGCCTCCGCCGCCGTCTCCCGAGGGTCCTTCCCGGTCATCCTGGAGCCGAGCACTCGGCCGCCCAGGTGGCTCCCGACCTTCCTCGTCTCCTTCTGCTCCTTCTCGAACTGCTCCTCCCCGATGATCCGGGGTCCGAGTCCTGTCGCCATGTTGCCTCCTTCGATGGTGGGGACTGGCCGCCCCCGTCACAGTTACGCTCGAGCTCCTGGGTAAGAGAACGCCTTCGGGCCGTAGGTCGCGTGGCGGAAGATGCTCTCCCCTTCGCTGTCGATCTTGTCGGCCATGACGGCCTGGGCCCGCTCCACGTCCCTCTCGTCGTCGATCTCGTAGAGCCGAGCCTCCCAGGCGTCCTCGAGCTGGTGGCGGTAGATCCACTCCCACCGCTCGAGCACCTGGTCGATACCAGCCGTGTCGGGGTCGTTCACCTCGAAGGGGTTTCCCATGGTCCGGAACCCCGTCCGGAGGATGAAGCGATAGAGCTTGATCTCACGGGCCCGCTGTAAACTCTCGGGCTTCGTGAGGAACTCGGCCAACGCCATCCGGGCCGTCTCGTTCCGGATCCGGGCGTTCTCCGGCTGGTAGTAGCCGAGCTGCCACTGGCCGTCCCCGAGGTATATGAGGTCGGCGTTCGGCACGATCTCCTGGAGGCGCCTCACAAGGTCGGCGGGCGCAGTCCTGTCCCCGATCATCCGTTCTCCTCTCTCGAGTGGGGAGGTTCCCCCCAGGGGCTAGGCCCCCAGGGGGTTTCCGCTCCGCTATTCGGCCTCCTAGAAGGCCTCGTCCGTGATGTTCTCGATCCGGCAGGACTTCTGCGGATCCGAGCACGCCATCTCGAACTGCATGGTGCCGTAGGCGTAGAACGCATCCTTACGGCCGTTGTTGTCCACAACCTGCTTCCAGATGGAGCCGGTCGTGTCATCCCACTCCCACTTGTTCAGCACGAACTTCTTGAAGGTGTCGCGCTGGAGCAGGAAGGCCATCGTGCGCGGCATCTTCCGCGCCGTCTTGACCTTGAGGATCCGGTCGCCAAGGCGGATGTAGAGGTCCCCCTTACCGCCGGTGTAGTCGCCTCGGGGATCGTTGATGGTCCGGTCCCCCTGCATCGAGGCGAAGTACTGGTTGAGGGCCTGTCGGGAAGTGACCAGGAGGTCGGGCTTCCCGCCGCCCCTCACGTCCACGACCGTATCGGCGTAGATGAGGAGCTGCTCGGTCATCTTCGAGGGGCTCGTGAACACCGAGCTCGCGTCGATGACGTGACCCCGCCAGGCCGAGTAGCTCGACCGGGCGATGTTCTGGAAGGTGGCGAGGATCCCTCCGTCGTCCACCATGCCCAGGAGGCCCATCGGGTCCAGCTCGGCGCTCACGCCCGCCGAGTCGCCCAGGAACAGGTAGTCGTTGTCCGCCAGGTCCGTCACCACGTCCACCACCAGGTGCCCGCCGGCGATGTCCACGTCCTCGACCGTGTAGGCGGTCGAGTGAGGCGTGGAGCCATCCGCGTTCGGGCTGGCCCGGAGCTGTGTGTTCGCCTGGAACTGGAGGAGCGCGTCCTCGAGGCCTGTGACCCCGTAGGCGCTGTCCACCACCAGGTCCGTCGCCGGCGTGACAGCATCGACCCGGGCGAGGATCCCCTGGCCGTAGCCGAGGGCCATCCGGTCCACCTGGTTCTTCGCCGTGGCGACCAGGTTCGGGAGCGTCCGCTCCGCCCAGTCCACGAAGGCGCCCTCGTTGGAGCGCACCCGGCGCAGGACGTCCGCCGTCTCCTCCACCGTACCAGCGGCCTTCTTCAAGCTGATGCGGCTGTTCTCGACGGTCGGGCCCTTGGGCACCGGGATGTAGTCGCCCTCCGCGACGGCCCGGAAGCCGGTCGGCAGGGCAAACATCTGCGCCGTCTCGATGTAGCGGCCACCCGTGGTCGGGTCCTCCATGACCTCCCCGTCCTGGAACTCGTCCAGGACCTCGGTGTCGGTCACGACGTTGTTCACGAGGGCGTCGTCGAAGATGATCTTCAACGCCGCGTCCATGTTCGTGAGGTCGTTCGTGTCGCCCACCAGTACTGCGGGGAGGCCCAGGAGCACCGCCACCAGGACCGCCCCGAAACGGAGCGTCGTGTGTAGCAGTCTCATGTGGTCCTTCCTCGTCAGAGGTGTTAGCTGTTCTTCCGGGCTATCCGCCGGAAATAATCGACCCGATGCCCTGGCCGGACCTCCGGCGCTTCTTGAGCATCTCGAGCCGGTCCTTCACGGTGTCGCCCTCCTTCATCGCCGGTGTGGTCGGGGCGGGACCCCCGGTAGGGGTCGAGCCGGTCGCGCTGCGCTTCTTGGACGCCTTCTCCTTGAAGCGCTCACCGTCGTTGGGCGTGGATGCCCTTCGGACCAGCCGTTCCTCTGCGGGCCCCTTCGGGCGGGCAGTCGGCACGGGGGGATCCTCGGGCGATTCTCCGCCGGCCCCGTTGGAGCTCGGCGTGTCTGCGGGCACCAGGGCGTCGGCCGAGAGACCGAACAGCCGGAGTGTCCCTGCATCCTGGAGGAGCCGCCTCACCGTCTCGATGGGAACCGTGTCGGCCCCCTGGCGGTTGGCGTACTCCTTGATTTCTCGTAGCGCGTACCGCTGGAACTGGTCGCGCTCCTGCGGCTCCAGGTCCCTCGTGGCGTTCGAGAGGGCGCTGGTGATTTCTCGGGCGTTCTGTCGGGCTCGCTTGACCCGGGCCTGCTGCTCCTTCGCCTGCTCCGCTCGCTC
>JBKHJU010000281.1:0-3945 GCA_046537985.1 Longimicrobiales bacterium | reverse complement strand
GAAGGAGCACGTATCCGTCGCCGCTCCCCTCGACCCGTCCCGTGACCAGCCACACCACTCCGAGCTGGTCCCAGAGGCCGTAGTCCACCCCGGTGCCTCCCACGAACGCGTCGGGAAGGGAGTCCAGCATCTCGAAGCGGTCGCTGTTCCGGAGGTCCCGCGCCATGATGTCCTCGACGTCGGGCGCCACCCCCGAGCCGCCGAAGCGTCCCGTGAAGGGCTGGACGGCGAGGACCGGCTCGAACCGGGTCTCGTAGAGGAGCCCCAACCGCACCCCCGGAATCGAGTCCGCGTCCTGGGCCGCTACCCGGTGCGTCGGCAGCAGAGCGGCCATCGCCGCGGCGAACACGAGGATCAGGCGAGGAAGCCGGGTCGTCGGGGCGGCCGCGGATCCGGGGCCGGAAGAGACGCCCCGAGGGGCGCCCGGCGCACGGGAGGTGCGGGCCCATGAACGGCTCCCGGCCGGGAGCGACGGGTCGGGCCTGGGGGGTCGGCGCATGCGGACTCTCGGTGTCTCGGTCGAAGTGTGGTCAGCCGCCGCCGGCCGGCTGGAAGGTGAACTCCACGGGCAATCGCTCGAATGGCAGATCTTCGGGGAGCCCGCCCAACCGATCTCCGGTCCCGGCGCACTCCACCGCGCCCATGGCCTCGAAGTCGAACTGGAGGCTCCCGGAAGGTTCTACGACGGAGAGGTCGGAAACGGTCCCGCCCCGCTCGACGTAGAAGCGCACCGTGGCCGAGAGGTTCTCGCTCCCCTGCCAGCGGAAGCAGCGCTGGATCTGCCGGATGATGTTGTCGTAGTAGGCCGGATAATCCCGACGCAGCCCTTCCATCCGGACGTTGATGTCCTCTCCGGTGGTCTCGGCCTCCGGCTCGGGCTCCGCCGCCCCGGCCTCCACGTCCTCCTCGGTGGGAGGAGGGGGCGTCTCGGTGGTCGGCGGCGTCTCCTCCTCCGGCTCGGGCTCCGGCTCTTCCTCCTCTTCCTCCGGCTCCGGCTCCTCTTCCACCGGAGGGGCCTCCTCTTCGGGCTCCGGTGGCGGAGGCGGGTCCTCCTCGGGCTCCGGCTCGGGCTCGGGCTCCTCCGGCGTCTCCACCGTCAGCTCCTCCTCCGGCGGGGCCGCTCCCTCGTCGGGGGACGGAGGCGAGACGATCTCGACGGCGATGGACTCGAACATGGGCTCGGCGGGGCGCGCCGTCCGGGTCCACCACACGAAGAGGAAGAAGACCAGATGGACCATGGCCGACGCCACGAAGGCGGTCTTCGGCGGCGACACGTAGGGATCCGTGCCTTCTCGTGGGGCCGAGCCGGAGGAACCGCCGCCCGTGGAGCCGGAGCCGGAGGACCGCACGGCGCCCCGATTCGCCAGCGGATTGGACCGCTCCGCCGACGAGCGGGAATCGCCGGCGCTCCCACCGTCCCTGCTCGTTCCGCCGCTCCGCTCCGATCTACGTGTGTCGGCCATGATCGTTACCGGGGGCCCGGTGGAATCGGTTCGCCCACCAGCCCGAAGCTGAATCCCTCCTCCCGGGCCGTCGCGGCGACGGTCGCGATGACTGGAAGGGCGTAGCCGTAGAGAGCCGCCGAGTCGCCCCGGACGTAGACCATCTCCGGGTCGGCGGCCCGCACCAGCTGCCCGAAGCTTTCCCGGAACTCCGCCACGGAGACCGGCGTCTCGGCCACGTTCACCGTCCCGTCCCGCTCCACGGTGACGATCATCTCGTTCCGGGCGCTCGTGATGGCCCGGACGTCGGCCTGGGGCACGTTCACCTCCACGCCTCCCTGGAGCACGGGGGCGGTGATGATGAAGATGACCAGGAGGGTGAAGGCCACGTCCACCAGGCTCGTGATGTTGATCTCGGCCCGGATGTTGAGCTCCTCGTCCCCGGAGCGGGTGCGCCGGCGTGGCATCAGACCCGCCCCTCCCGGGCCAGGGTGCCGATGAACTCGCTCGAGAAGCCCTCCAGCTCGCCGCTGACCAGGTTCAACCGCGCCACGAAGTGGTTGTAGGCGATGACCGCGGGGATGGCCACGGCCAGGCCCACCACCGTCGTGATGAGGGCCTCGGCCACGCCGGGAGCCACGGCCCCGATGTTGGCCGAGCCCGCCTGGGTGATCCCCAGGAAGGTGTACATGATCCCGATCACCGTCCCCATGAGCCCCAGGAGGGGAGAGATGGAGCCGATGATGGCGAGCCACGTGAGGCCGTGGGCGAGCTCGTCCCGCTCCTCGGCCTCCTCCTTCTCCAGGACCATCCGGAGGGCCTCGAGCTGGGCCGGGGTCAGCCCACGATCCTCCGAAATCTCCCCCCTCTCCTTCTTCAGGGCGCCGGGGCGGAGCTCCGTGAAGAAATTCACTCCCTGTCGGAAGACCCGGCCGTAGGGCGACTCGGGAAGGGTGATGATGGCCCGGTAGGCTTCGGCCAGATCCTGGGCCCGCTCCATGTAGTCGACGAAGCGGTCCCCTTCCTCCCGGACCCGCTTGAACTGCCGCCACTTCCAGAAGATCAGGACCCAGCTCGCGAAGGAGAAGGCGGCCAGGAACCCCAGCACGATCATCGTGGGAAGGCTCGCCTGGATCACCATGTCCCAGGGCGTCTGGGGGACCGGCGCCTGGAGGAGGAGGGCCGACGGAATCAGCTTCACTCCGATCCTCCCTGCTTCACCGCAGCCTTCCGGATCTCGGCGGGATCCGTCGTCTTCTCGCCGACGATGTGTCGATATGTCGTTCGCAAACCGTCCTCCAGGTCCGTCTTCGGAGCCCACCCGTGGCTCCGGAGCTTGTCGATGTCCAGGGTGCTGTGGCGCAGCTCTCCCGGTCGGGGGGCTCGGTACTCCCGACCCGGCCGCAGCCCCGCCGCCGTCTCCAGGTGATCGGCCAGACGGTTCACGCTGGTGGCCTTCCCGGTTCCTACGTTGAAAGCGAAGGAATCGATCCCGGCGCCGCCCCCGGCGGTCTCCGCACTTTCGCCTTCCCCTCCACCTCCGCCCTCCCATTCCCGCTCACCCGCGCCGCCCCCCCCCTCCGGGCGGGCCGGGTCTCCCCCGGCCGGGAGCTCCATCTCCGACACCCTCATGTTGGCCGCCACCACGTCTCCCACGTAGACGTAGTCCCGGGTCTGCTCTCCGTCGCCGAAGATGGTGAGGGGCTCCCCCCCCTCCAGCCGATTGGAGAAGATGGCGACCACCCCGGCCTCTCCGTGGGGATCCTGTCGCGGGCCGTAGACGTTGGAGTAGCGAAGGGCCACCGATTCGAGGCCGTGGACTCTCCGGTAGTACCGGAGGTAGTACTCCCCGGTCATCTTGGTGACCCCGTAGGGGCTGTCCGGCCGCTTGGGCGCCGTCTCGGGAGTGGGGATGTCGTCGGCCTCTCCGTAGACCACGCCCCCGCTGGAGACGAAGATGACCCGCCGCGTCCCGACCTCCACCGCGGCCTCGGCCAGGTTCAGGAGCCCGATCAGGTTCACCCGGGCGTCGAAGACGGGATCCGCCACCGACTTCCGGACGTCGATCTGGGCCGCGTGATGGCTCACCAGGTCGAAGCCCACCTCCCGGAAGACGTCCCGGAGCTCCGGATCCTCCACGGACATCTCCCGGAATCGGGCGTCGGCGGGGAGGTTTTCCCGCTTCCCGCTGCTCAGGTCGTCGACGATCCAGACTTCGTCCCCCCGAGCCAGGTAGGCGTCGGCCACGTGGCTCCCGATGAATCCGGCCCCGCCGGTGACCAGGACCCTGCGCCGCTTCGTCTCCGGGCTCATTCCCGTCGTCCCCTCTCGGTCATCGGGCTCGCTTCCTCCCTCGGCTCTCGTTCCGTCCGGCCTTCGACGCTCTCGTCGACATCTTCGTCGAGTTCCGCCTCGACCTCCGGTATTCCCTCGGCTTCCTCGTCTGCGTCGTCGATCTGGCCGGGGGAAGCGGGGAGGTTTTCCCGCTTCCCGCTGCTCAGGT
>JBKHJU010000280.1:0-3945 GCA_046537985.1 Longimicrobiales bacterium | reverse complement strand
GACTGCGACCGCGTCATCGAGCGGGTGTCCCTCCAGGAGCGAATCCTCGAGATGAATCCCGGCTTTCGGGAGATCGGCGTCGCATACCCCGAAACCGGATGCGGCGACGCCGTAGGCGAGGATCACAGCACCGGTGAGGTGCGCATGGCTCCCCATGTAGATTCCGACGTCGCGCGAATCGCTCCCGACGGGGACGCCGACGTGCGCGAGTCGGCCGTGGAAGGATTCCGGGTCCCCGAGTGTCTCGGGTGCGGTGGAGTCCTCAAGCCCGACGTGGTGTTCTTCGGAGAGACGGTCCGGCCCGAGACGGTGGAGGCGGCGTGGGGGGTGTACGAGGAGTCGGAGCTACTCCTCGTCGTCGGCTCGTCCCTGGCCGTCTTCTCGGGACGTCGATTCGTCTATCGGGCGGACCGGGAGGGTGTCCCCGTCGCCGTCGTGAATCTGGGCCGAACCCGGGCCGACGAGATGGCCCGGGTCAAGGTCGAGGGGAAGGTGGGAGAATTGCTTCCCTTCGTGGCCGATCGCGTCCTCGGCGAGAGGACGGTCGTCCGATGAGCCGTCGATTCATCGGTTCGGGGAGCGGTGGGACGAGCAGCCCGGTAGCCGGTCGGACGCGGGATTCGATCCGGTCGATCCGACGCTCGCCTTCCCACCGGATTCGTCGGGTCCTCCTCTCGACCCTTCCTGCCCTCCTCCTGGCCCTGCCCGGCTCGGCTTCGGCCCAGCAGCCGGACTCCGCCGATGGGCGTCCCGGAGCTCACGACACCGATGCACCGCCCGGGGTACGGGACATGGAGGCCCTCGTCGCCCAGCTCGACAGCGGGGGCCGGGCCTTCGAGGAAGGGAGGTTCCAGGACGCCCGCCGTCACCACCTGCGTGCAGTGGAGCTCGCTCCCGATCTGACCTCGGCGTGGTTCGGCCTCTTCATGGTGGAGGACTCCCTCGGGAACGAGGCGGCCGCCGACTCGGCGCTGATGCAGGTCCGGCGGATCTCTCCCGGGTCCATCCCACCGGAGCTCCGGGATCGACTTCCCGAGCCCTGATCAAAAAAAGAAGGCCCGGGAATCGGACACGTGACGCCACGACACGTGCCGACCCCGGAACCTTCGCTCCGGGTAGGCGGATGGGAAAAGCCCGAGCCCGGAGTCCTGCCAGAAGGAGCCGAGTCGTCCAGTCGGTCACCTCCTGTCCTGCACAGCCCTCTGGTGCGGCGGCTATTCCTCCTCCGCCACGTTCTCTTCCCGCTCGGCCACCATCCGGTCGAAGTCCTCCTGCTCGAGGTAGGTGATGCCGACCCAGGCGTGGCCCATCTCGTCCACGGCCCGGTCACCCCAGACCACGTACTGGTCGGGATCGGGGTTCGTCGGCGCCGCGTCCGTGTTGTCGTGCCACACCTTCACGTTCAGGATCGTCCCCCTGGGCAGCAGGGGCGCCGCGTCGGTCTCGTAGAGGTAGTTGACGTGCCAGGCGAACTGGAAGTTGTCCACCATGCTCAGCATCTCGCGACGCCCGTCGGGATAGATGGCTTCCATGGACATGGCCTTGCCCCGCATGTGCATGTGGGGCTGGAAGCTCTCGATCCGTGCCGGCGCACGCAGCACGAAGGCCTCGTCGTGCATGGTCACCGAGTGGGGCGGAATCTGGAGCGCGTTCCGTGGCGAAGCGTTGAAGATGTTCAGGATCGTCCGGTACTTCGGCCGCTCACCCCGGGGGTAGAACCAGAGGCCCACCTCCACCTGGTCGTTCTCCACCCGCTCACCCGCGGGCCAGTAGTGGACCTCGAAGTCCAGCTTCGAGCCGGGAAGCACGAGCTTTCCGGTATTCTCGGGATAGATCTCCCCGGCCTTTCCGATGGCGAACTCGGTCAGCAGGCCCGAGCTCATGACCTCGTCCTGGGCCGTGCTGGCCAGGCCGGTGATGCCCTGTTCCTCCTGGACGAGACCGACGAGGACGTGGTGGGTGACCTTGCGGCCGCCACCGGGAGAAGGTCGAACTTCGATGGCTTTCAGCCAGCGCTCTTCGGTCAGCCCCGTCTCGACCACGGGACGCCACCACTTGTCCTGTCCCTGCGCGGGGATCGTGAACGGCGTGGTCTTCACCACCAGGTCCGGCTCACCGAGGCCGGCCTCCTCGTCGAGACGCCAACCGTGCTCGCTGCGGGCTTCGGGGATGGGAGGCGCGACGCTCAAGTCACCCGCCGGCGCCCCGTTGTCCACCCAGGTGGCCACCATGTCGATCTCTTCCTGGGTCAGGGACCGGTCGTTCTTGAACTCCTGGACGCCGATCGTCGGATCGACGTGCCACGGAGGCATGATCCGCTCCTGGACCCGGAACTTGATCAGCGGAGCCCACTGCTTGACCTCGTCGTACGTCGTCAGGGGCATGGGCCCGATGGAGCCCTCCCGGTGACAGGCGACGCAGCTCTCGTTGAAGAGGGGTGCGATGTCCTCCGCGTAGGTGATCTCGGCGTCGTCCGCCGAGGCGAAGGTGCTCTGTGCCGCCAGCGGGCTGCCGAGAGCCACGGTGGCGAGCGCGACGAGAGAAGCGAGAGACCCGCTCTTCCACGGTCGCCATGTCTCTACGCGATGCTGATCCATCGTGTTCTCCTTTTCTCTGGGACGACGACCGACTTCCGCGGCGTGCCTGTATCGGGAGCTGATCACGGCACGTCCGATCACGGCGTGACCGTGACTCCGACGTATCCGTTGGTCCAGCAGCACTGCTCCATGCCCGCGCTGGGGATGGGCTCGTTGAAGGCCTGAACCAGGACGACGTACTCGCCGGGCTCGCCGAACGTGGCCGTGTTGACCGCTTCCGCGAGATCGTCGGACGGGGAGACCTGGATGCGGGACCGGTCGAACTCCACCTCACCCGGACCCGAGTACGGATACCAGTAGAGGGTCACGTTGTGGGCCTCGGCTTCGCCCTCCCCGGTGACCATCCAGGTGTCGTCCTCGGTCCATACGTCGATCTGCAGGGGGTCGCCCACGGACACGGTTCCAGCGTGGGTGTGGATTCCATGGGGACCCCGTCCCTCCTCTCCGTCCCGATCGAAGCGGACGGCGGGGGGCGTCAGCCCGGTGCCGGGCGAGTACATGGCGTCGATCTGGTAGTTGAGGTTGCTCACCCGTCCGGGGATCTCCCACGCATTTCCGTTCCGCTCGAGGGTCCAGGTCGCGTCGTCGCGCCCGAAGTCGTCGGGAACGCGGACCGTGAAGACTCCATACTGCCTCCACGGCTCGAAGTGGGTCGGCTGCATTCCCTCGGCGGATTCGAGACCGACGTGATTCGACGAGCCGTGGGGGATCGTCACCACCTCTTCCGAGTTCCGGTTCAGGTACCCGAAGGAGATGTAGAGACCGTCCCCGGTGGGGTTCTCGTACCATCCCTCGTAGATCGGGGTGACGCTTTGACCCCACGGGCGAACGACGTCGTCGCCGGGGACGGCTCCCTGTGCCTGGAGAGCGCCGGCGCCGGCGACGAGAAGGGCGGAGAGCAAGCACAGGGCCCGGGCCGCCTTGAAAGATCCCTGGTTCATTTCCGATTCCCATTCTCTGGCCGATATCGACGGAAGCGAGAAGAGACAGCGAGATCCCCGCTCCCGGAAATTCGTATGACCACGATACCCGAGGGGCGGCCGGGCTCGCTGTCGGGCGTACTCCGCCGCTCCCTGTGGGGAGTTCCCCTACAGGCTGTGGGAGACCCGTTCGAGGCCCGTCAGGGAGGGGCTTCGAAGGTGGTGGCTCCTGGAGGTAGGGTTACAACGAAGAAGAGCCCGGCAGGGAGCGATTCGCTCCCTGCCGGGCTCCGGTGCTTCGTGCTACTGTGGCCGACTTCAGCGGCCGGGATGCGTCAGGAGTGCATTCCCGGTCCTACCAGCCAGCGTGGCGCTACTCCTCCTCGGCCACGTTTTCCTCGCGCTCGGCCCTCATGCGCTCGAAGTCC
>JBKHJU010000279.1:0-3968 GCA_046537985.1 Longimicrobiales bacterium | reverse complement strand
CGTGTGTACGGCTACCGCGCCGAGGAGCTCGTCGGCCGACCCTTCACGATCCTGTTCCCGGCTCGCTTTCGTGAGGAGAACTCCAGGCGATTCGAGGCCCTGGTCGCCGAGGAGGGAGAGAATTTCTTCACGGCCCGGCGAATGCGGGGGCTACACCGCAGCGGTCGGGAGTTCTCCGCGGAGGTCTCGGTGGCCCAGCACGCCGTGAGCGGGGAGCCTCGGATCACCGCCGTCTTCCGGGACGTGACCGAGCGGCGTCGGTTGGAAGAAGAGCGAACGAAGCTCATCGAGGAGCTCCGGACCGCGCTCCGGGAGGTTCGGACACTCCGGGGCATCCTTCCCATGTGCGCGAACTGCAAGAGGGTCCGGGACGACGACGGGCGCTGGGAGCGGGTCGAGACCTACATCCGGACCCACTCGGAAGCCGAGCTGAGCCACGGGATCTGTCCCGAGTGCGCCCAAGAGCTCTACGGCGAGGATCTCTGGAAGGACGACGAGTAGAGGAGCAGGCTTCGAGTCGTCCAGCCCCTCGGTCGTCCAGCACCTCAGTCGTCCAGCACCGCTCTCACCTTCCGGGCGAGCTCGTCGGGCATGAAGGGCTTGCCGATGAAGTCGATCCGGGCTTCGGTGACCCCCTTCGCCATGACCATGTCGTCGGAGTAGCCCGACATGAAGAGAAGACGGAGTCCCCGGATCTTCTTGCGGAGGACCTCGGCGAGATCCGGTCCGTCCATCCCCGGCATGACCACGTCCGACAGGAGGAGCTCGGGGGGTGGGATGACGTCCTCCACCAGCTCGAGGGCTTCCTCGGCGCTGGCGGCGGCGAGGACGGTGTAGCCTTTCTTCTCCAGGGTCCGCACCACCACGCTCCGGATGGCGTCGTCGTCCTCCACCAGGAGCACCGTCTCGCCACCCCCCACCTCCACCGCGGAATCTTCGCTCTCCCCCTCCGAAGGGAACGCCATCTCCACCCGCGGGAAGTGCACGGCGAAGGTCGTTCCTTCTCCCGGGGTGCTGTCGAGCTCGATGTGACCGCCGCTCTGTTCCACGATCCCGAAGACGGTGGAGAGCCCGATTCCGGTACCGGTGTCCTTCGTGGTGAAGAACGGCTCGAAGATCCGCTCCTGGATCTCCGGGGGGATCCCCTCGCCCGTGTCCTCGACCGTCAGGGTGCAGAAGCCCCGGGGACCGTTGTCCGGAGTCTCGACCTCCCGGGGCCCGAGGGGGCCTCCGGGCTCCGGCGAGCGCCCGAGGCGGAGGACGATCCGTCCACCCGCGGGCATGGCCTCCCGGGCGTTGATGACCAGGTTCAGGATCACCTGCTGGAGCTGGGCGGGATCGACCTCGATCCCCAGGGATCTCCGGGCCGGCTCCACTCCGAGCTCCACGTCCTCGCCGATGATCCGCTGGAGCATCTTCTCCATGTCCAGGACCGCGCCGTTCAGGTCCAGGACCTCGGGCTGGAGGATCTGTCGCTTGCCGAAAGCCAGCAGCTGGCGTGTGAGGGCCGCCGCCCGATCCGCCGCGCGCCGGATCTCCTCGGCGTCATCCCGGAGGGGTGAATCCTCGGGCAGGTCACCCTGCAGGAAGACGGCCCGGCCCTCGATGACGGTCAAGAGGTTGTTGAAGTCGTGGGCCACGCCGCCGGCGAGCTGGCCGATCGCCTCCATCTTCTGGGACTGTCGGAGCTGCTCCTCCAGCTCCTTCTGCTCGGTCACGTCCCGGGTGTTGATGACGATGCCCCGGACTGCGGGGTCGTGGAGGAGGTTGGTGCCGATGGACTCCACGTGCCGCACCCGGCCCTCGTCGTTCACGATCCGGTAGCTCTCGGTGGCCGTGGCCCCCGGCTGTTTTCCCAGCTCCGCGAGACGGCGGGCGATCCGGTCCCGATCGTCGGGGTGGACCCTGCTCAGGGCCGGCGTGTTCTCCATCGCGTCCGGGGCGACGCCGAAAAGCTCCTCCGCCGACGGGGTGGTGGACTGAACGATGCCCCGGGCGTCCAGCACCGAGATGACGTCTCCCGAGTTCTCGATGAGCGAGCGGTGCCGCTCCTCGGCCCGGTGGACTTCCTCCACGGCCTCCTTCTCTTCGGTGATGTCCTCGGACACTCCCACGATCCGGTAGACCTCGCCGTCGTCGTCCCGGATGGGGAAGGCCCGGTCGTGGATCCAGCGGACGTCGCCGTCCGGCCGTATGATCCGGTACTCGATGTCGTAGTCGCCCCGAATCTGCAGCAGAACCGCCGCTCGCACTCGATCCCGGTCGTCGGGATGGACGCTGTCCATCCACACCGTCGCATCTTCGTACACGGCCCTTCGGGCATACCCCCACATCTTCTCGAATGCGGGGCTGAGATAGAGCATGTCTTTCTTATCGGGCGTCGTCATCCAGAAGACGTCCTCGATGTGCTCGGCGATCTGCCGGAATCGGGCCTCGCTCTCCCGAAGGGCCGCCTCGGCTTTCTTCTCCTCGGTTACGTCCCGGATGATGGAGATGGCTCCGGCGACGTTGCCTTCGTCGTCCTCCCAGGGCACGGCCGAGAGGAGGCAGTCCAGGACGTCTCCCTCCTTCGCGCAGAGGCGAACCGGGAAGTCCCGGACCGAACCCTCCTCCCGGAGCTTCTGGATCAGCTCCTTCCGGACGTCGGGATTCACGTATCCCGCGTCGGCGGGCACGGAATCGAGGAGCTCCTCCCGGGTGTAGCCCATGAGCTCGGTCGAGGCGGGGTTGGCGTCGACGAAGCTTCCGTCCAGCCGGGTGATGACGATCCCGTCCCTCGAGCGCTCGAAGAGGGATCGATACCGCCGCTCCACCGCCCTCATTCGACGCCGGTTCTCCGCATCCCGGAGCTCCCGCTCAACCGCGGGCAGGAGGCGCGAGAGGTTCTGCTTGTTCACGAAGTCGTGGGCCCCGGCTCGCAGGCTCTCCACGGCGGCGGTCTCGCCCACGGCACCCGAGACGATGATGAAGGGGATGTCCAGCCCCGACTCCATGAGCGCCTCGAGGGCTTCAGGGGCCCGGAAGTTGGGCATGCGGAAGTCGGAAAGGATCAGATCCCACTGGGATCGATGGAGGGCGTCGATCATGTCCCGGCGGGTCTGCACGCGCTCCCACTCCGGCTCGAATCCGCCCCGTCGGAGTTCCCGGAGAAGGAGCATGGCGTCGTCCTCCGAGTCCTCCACGACCAGAACGCGGACGCGAACGGGGACGGGATCGGGTTCGGGCATCAGGTGGATCTCGGCTTCCGCCTGGGCGGACATGGGATAGCAGTCAGCTCTCTTCCGCCGGCGTCCGGTTCAGCACGAGCCAGTACAGCCCCACGGTCTTGACGGACTCCATGAACTGCTCGAAATCCACCGGCTTCCGGATGTAGCTGTTCACCCCCAGATCGTAGCTCTCCACCAGGTCTCGCTCCTCGTCCGACGAGGTGAGGACGACCACCGGAAGCCGCCGGGTCCGGGGGTGGGCCCGAATGCGCCTCAGGACTTCCTTTCCGTCGAGCTTCGGGAGCTGGAGGTCCAGGAGCACGAGCTGGGGTTTGCGCATCGGCTCCGTGTCCTCGCTCCCATGGAGGAGCTTTACGGCCTCGGCGCCGTCCCGGGCCACCACGATCTCGTTGGCGAGCTTGCTCTTCTCGAAGGCCCGTCGCGCCAGGACCTCGTCGTCGGGGTTGTCCTCCACCAGGAGGATCGTCTTCCCATCCGGTCGCGGGGTCATATCGCCTCCGACGTCCAGCGCCCGTCTCGACGCATCGTCATTCCTCCCGGCCGATCCTCACCGGAGATCCCTCGGATCCGGAGTCGATTCCGGATCCGGGCACACCTTCGGACAGGGCCTCCTCCACGGTCCGCACCAGCTCGTCCAGGTTGAAGGGACGGGCGAGGTGCCGGATCCACGGTCCGTGGGGGTGGGAGAGTACCCTGCTCGGACCGCCGGAGACGAGGATGACCCGACACCCGGGGCGCAGC
>JBKHJU010000278.1:0-3969 GCA_046537985.1 Longimicrobiales bacterium | reverse complement strand
GGGATACCACTGGGCCACGGCGAAGACCTCTCCGTCCAGAATCCCGGTCCGGAAAGCTTCGGCCGGAGGGACCGTGAAGCTCCACCGGACTTCGATGTCGGCCTGTTCTCCGGGGGGGAGAGGATCCGGGAGCTGGACCTGGAGCAGGGTCAGGGACTCGTAGTACGAGCTCCCGACGTGGCGGCTCGTGGCGTCCCGACCGTCCACCCTGAGGGCCTCGAGGGAGAGCCCTCCGGTGATCGGTGCGCGCCGGTTCCTCCTTGCTCCCTCGGCGAAGACGTTCTGCTCGAGCCGCAATACCACGACGGCCAGGGTGTCCGGGGAGCGATTGTGGTAGGTGATGACCTCGCGGGCGTTCAGACGACCCGTGCTCGGGTCGAGCTCGGCCTGAATCCGGTAGTCGGCCCTCTGCTGCCAGTAGTCCGAACCCGGACGTCCGTCCGGGGAGCGCGTGCCGGAAGCCACCGCCCGCTGATAGTCCATGGGCGGCTCCACGGGGCGGGGCGGGATACGGGTATCGACCGGCTCCTGGGCCGCGAGGGCGCCATCCTGCGCGACGCCTGCAGCGAGGGTCGGGAGCCCGGAGGTGGCGAGCCCCGGCGCCAGGAGCAGGAGCGCCAACGCCGCCGTCGAGATCCGGAATGCTACCGATGCGCTGCGTCCGTTCCGGGGTGCGTGGACCATCCGCTCGTTGGTGGGCGTCGTCATGGCGTCACCTTCGTGGAATCATCGTTCTTGCGTGGCTCCAGGCGCCGCCCCACGTTGTCGGGGCCTTTTCCGGGCGATTCTCGGCGCCGGTCGTCACCGTTACGGAGCTGGGGCGATCCGCCGCGAAACGTAGCGGACGAGCCGACGCAGCGGAGCGGAGGGGATCTCTCCAGCGTACCGCTCGTACCAGTATAAGGTAAGAGGCACCCGGCCCCGGGGCCCGTCGAGACCGCATCAAGCGGACGAATCGGATGCGATTTCCTTCCACAGCGACAGGATCAGCATGGTGAACGGACGTGTGCAATCCAGCCCGGTGAACCGGGATCGACTCTCTGGGCCCGCGTTGTCCCGGATCTTTCCCTCCGGGTCGAAATCCCCCTCTCGGGACGCGACGGGGCTTCTTTCCGTCATCTTCCTCGCCCTCTGCATGGTCGGGAACGGTGCGCTGGTGCCGGACGGTCTGGGCGCCCAGCTCCAGCGGTCGGCGGGGGCGTGGCCTTCCCACGCCGGAGACCTGACGGCCCAGCGGTACTCGCCCCTGGATGAGATCGACGCCTCGAACGTCGAAGAGCTCGAGATCGCCTGGCGCTGGACCTCCCGGAACTTCGGAGCCCGACCGGAGGGACAGTTCCGGGGCAGCCCCCTCATGGTGAACGGGACGCTCTACACGACCGCCGGCTTCCGGCGGGCGGCCGTCGCCATCGACCCGACCACCGGCGAGACGCTGTGGATGCACCGGCTGGACGAGGGGGAGCGGGGCGCCGCCGGTCCCCGGGTGAACTCGGGACGCGGTGTCGCCTACTGGCCGGGGGGACAGGGAGAGGATCCCCGCATCATCTACGTCACTCCGGGCTATCATATGATCGCCCTGGACCCCGAGACCGGTGAGCAGATTCCCGGGTTCGGCGAGGACGGGATCGTGGATCTCTTCGACACCCTGCGGGAGCGGGAGGGAGTCGATCCCGAGGGATCCATCGGAAACTCCTCGCCTCCGCTCATCGTGGGGGACGTCGTGGTGGTGGGCTCGGCCCTGCAGGTGGGATTCCGTCCGCCGTCTCCGGTGAACATTCCGGGCGACGTCCGGGGATTCGACGCCCGGACCGGCGAGCTCCTATGGCGCTTCGACGTGGTGCCGGAGGACGGAGAGTACGGAGCGGATACCTGGGAAGGCGATTCCAACGAATACACGGGGAATGCGGGCGTCTGGACCACCATGGCCGCCGATCCCGAGCTGGGTCTCGTGTACCTGCCCACCGAGGCGCCGACCCACGACTACTATGGTGGACACCGCCTGGGCGACAACCTCTTCTCCAGCAGCCTGGTGGCCCTGGACGTGGAGACGGGAGAGAGGGCCTGGCACTACCAGCTCGTCCGCCACGACATCTGGGACTACGATATCCCGGCGGCTCCCATCCTTGCCGACATCGTCGTGGACGGCGAGGAGATCCCGGCCGTCGCCCAGATCACGAAGCAGGGGTGGGTCTACGTCTTCAATCGGGAGACGGGCGAGCCCGTCTGGCCCATCGAGGAGCGGCCGGTTCCGTCGTCGGACGTGCCCGGCGAGCGGGCCTCCGAGACCCAGCCGATGCCGACCAAGCCGCCGCCCTTCACCCACCAGGGCGTCACCGAGGACGACCTCGTGGACTTCACCCCCGAGCTCCGGGAGATGGCCCTGGAGGCCGTCAGCGACCTGAAGCTCGGACCGATCTACACGCCCGCCGTGGTCTCGGATCCGGACGACGGCTACCGGGGCACCCTCATCGTCCCGGGCTCCACGGGGGGCGCGAACTGGGAGGGGGGGACGTACGACCCGGAGAGCGGGCTCCTGTACGTGGCCTCGCAGATGAACCCGTCCATCATCGGCCTCGTGCCCGGCGGGGAGGGCTCGGACATGCGCTACGTCGTCGGGGCCGGGGGATCGAACCGGGTCGACGGGATTCCCATCCTGAAGCCACCGTACGGCACCATCACCGCCATCGACCTGAACGCCGGCGAGATCGAGTGGCGGATGGCGAACGCCGACACCCCGGACGAGATCGCGAACCACCCCCTCCTCGAAGACGTGGACGTGCCCCGGACGGGGCATCCGACCCGGGTCGGTCTCCTGGCCACGGGGACCCTCCTCTTCTCGGGCGAGGGCGTGGGCGGAAAGCCCATCTTCCGGGCCCACGACAAGTCCACCGGCGAGATCCTGGCCGAGTTCGACCTCCCGGCCACCCAGACCGGCATGCCGATGTCCTACATGGTCGACGACAAGCAGTACGTCGTCGTGGCAGTGGGTGACCAGGACGTTCCGGCCGAGCTGGTGGCGTTCGCGCTGCCCTGAGCGTTCGTTCGTACGGCCATCCGTGCCGACGCACACCACCCTCCGGCCCGCAGCGGGGATCTCCCGTCGCGGGCCGGGGTGCAATTGAGTCCGTGTGTCCGACCCGTCGGCGCCTCCGACGGGACCCGCAGTATGTCGACATCCTTCGAGAGAGGAGCTGATTCGTGAAGGCGATCGTCGCGCACGAGACCGGTGGACCCGAAGTCCTCCAGATCGAAGAGGTGGACTCGCCCGAGCCGGGAGCCGGGGAGGCCCGGATTCGGGTGGAGGCCGCCGGGCTCAACTTCATCGACATCTACAACCGCACGGGCTCGTACCCCATGGATCCGCCCTTCACCCCGGGCCGGGAGGCGGCCGGGGTGGTGGACGCGGTGGGCGACGGGGTCACGGAGGTGGAGGTCGGTGACCGGGTGGGCTTCGTCATGAGGCCGGGCGCCTACGCCGAGGAAGTCGTGGTTCCGGAAAAAGACCTGGTGCCGGTGCCCGACGAGCTCGATCTGGAGACGGCGGCGGCGGCCCTCCTGCAGGGGCTGACGGCCCACTACCTGGCCGTCACCACGTATCCCATCAAGGAGGGGGACACCGCCCTGATCCACGCCGCCGCCGGGGGAGTGGGGCACCTTCTGACCCAGATCGTGAAGCTCCGGGGGGGTACCGTCATCGGAACCGTCTCCTCCGAGGAGAAGGCCGAGCTCGCCCGGGGATACGGGGCGGATCACATCATCCGGTACACCGAGAAGGACTTCGAGGAGGAGACGAAGCGCCTGACCGACGGGGCCGGAGTCGAGGTGGTCTACGACTCGGTGGGGAAGGACACCTTCCACAAGAGCCTCGCCTGCCTCGAGAAGAGGGGGTACCTCGTCCTGTACGGCGCCTCCAGCAGCCCCGTGGAGCCCATCGATCCCCAGATCCTCAACCGGGGCGGGTCCCTCTTC
>JBKHJU010000277.1:0-3974 GCA_046537985.1 Longimicrobiales bacterium | reverse complement strand
CCCTCCACCGTATCCATGGGCAGCTCGACGTCGTCCCGGAGACGCTCCTCCACCCGGTCCCGGGGCTCCCGCTCCATCTTGTCCACCACGGAGAAGACCCGGGTCACCTTCTCGTACGGCACGCCCCGCACTCGCAGGAGCTCGGCCAGGAGACGACGATCCGAGATCCGGGCCCGGAAATCCTCGGCTCCGAGGCCCAGCTCCCTGAGCCCGTCGATGGCCACGGCTAGAACTTCGGCGTCGGCGCCCACGTGGGGCTCACCCACCACGTCCACGTTCCACTGGAAGTGTTCCCGGAGGCGTCCCCGCTGCTGTCGCTCGTACCGGAAGAGCTGGGGAACGGAGAACCACCGGATGGGCTTCGGCATGGACCGGCTGTGGGCGCCGAGGATCCGGGCCATGGAAGGCGTCATCTCCGGGCGGAGGGCGACCTGCCTTCCTCCCTTGTCCTCGAAGTGGTAGAGCTGCTCGACGATCTCCTCACCGCTCTTTTCCGTATACAGGTCCAGGGGCTCCAGCGGGGGACCGTCATACTCCTGAAAGCCGTAGCGCCGGGAGACCCGGCGCCACGCTTCGAAGATCTCGGTCCGAAGGGAGAGCTCCTCCGGAAGGAAGTCCCGAAACCCCGGAAGCCTCTGGAACGTGCTGTCGCTGGCCATGGCCGCGAATGTGGCCAAAGGCGGGGAGTCGATCAAGGTGAGGAACCTGCGTCGAGACGGGCGTGGGCCGCTCCCACCAGACGGTGGGAGCCCGTCACCAGCACGCTCCCCCCCGAGGCAGTCCGCTCCCGCCCGCGTTCGAGGGCGGCGAGAAGGTCGGAGGTCGTCTCACACCGGTCTGGAAAGGCCTCCCGGGCCGCCCAGGGGTCCCAGCCCCGGCCGGGGGGAGCGCCCGGAACCGCCACGAGCACGATCCCCTCGGCCCAACCTTCGAGGAGGCCCAGCATGGAGCGCCAGTCCTTGTCACCCAGGCAGCCGAAGACGGCGATCCGGGGTCCCGGAAGGCCTATCTCACGGGCCGTCTCCACCAGGGCCCCCATGCCCGCCGGATTGTGGGCCACGTCCAGGATCCAGAACCGTCCCTCCTCGCGGATCACCTGGAAGCGACCGGGCCATCGGGCCTCCCGGACTCCCCGGACCACGCTTTCGGCGTCGGGGCGGAGGGGAGAGGTCAGGAGGTCGAGCGCCCGCACGGCCAGCCCCACGTTCCGGACCTGATGCCGTCCCACGAGGGGCGTCTCCAGGGAGAGATCTCCCCAGGAATCGGTGGGAAGGCGGAAGCGAGAGCCCTCGATGCCGATCTTCCGCAAGAGGATGGGCCCGCCATCCCCCGGGGCATCGATGTCGTCCAGATGATGAAACGAAGCGCCCCGGGAGGCGGCCACTCGCCGGAGCACCTCCACCAGCGCCGGATCCTCCTCGGCGGTGATGAAGGGAACGCCCACCTTGGCGATCCCGGCCTTCTCGGCGGCGACCTTCTCCAGGGTCTCACCCAGGTACTCGACGTGGTCCAACCCCACGCTCGTCACGGCACACACCTCGGGACGGACCACGTTCGTGGCATCGAGGCGTCCCCCCAGCCCCACCTCGACCACGGCCACGTCCACCCGGGCCCGGTGAAAGACTCGAAAAGCGAGGACCGTCGATGCTTCGAAGAAGGTGAGACCGTGTCGGACGACCGAGTCCCGGATCCGACTTGCGGCCTCGATCAGTTCCGCGTCGTCCACGGACGCCCCGTCGACGCGAAAGCGCTCGGCGAAACGAACCAGGTGGGGAGAGGTATAGAGCCCGACCCTGTGCCCCGCCTCCTTCAGGATCGACGCCCAGACCACGGCCACCGAACCCTTTCCGTTGGTGCCACCCACGTGGACCGTGGGATAGGCCCGATGAGGCCGGTCCAGCTCGTCCAACAGCGTGTGGAGACGCTCGAGGCTCCACTCCGCTTCGGTGGGGAGCGGAGGAAAGAGGCGGCCCGAGAGCCCATCGGCGTCCGGAAGATCGAGACGCTGGGGTGTCGTCGGAGGAGGAGAGGCTCCTTCCCCGGCGGACGAATCAGTCACTCCGCCCCACCCCCGTCACCCCTCCCGGGCCTCTCCCGCGGGCTCGGTCGGGGCCGCCGTCGCGAGTGCAGTCGGAGCTGCCGTCGCGGATGTCGTCTCGGGCTCCGTCACCCTTCTCCGCTCCACCCCGCGTGGAGATGGCGAAGGAGGAGCGTCACCGTGGATCGCAGCTCACCGCGGTCCACGACCCGGTCCACCATCCCGTGCTCGAGGAGGAACTCGGAGCGCTGGAAGCCCTCGGGTAGCTCCTGTCGGATCGTCTCCTCGATGACCCGGGGACCGGCAAAGCCGATGAGGGCACCGGGCTCCGCGAGGATCACGTCTCCGAGCATGGCATAGGACGCCGTGACCCCACCCGTGGTGGGATCGGTGAGGATGGAGAGGTAGGGCACTCCCTCGTCGTGGAGACGCCCCAGCATGGCCGACGTCTTGGCCATCTGCATGAGGGAGAGCATCCCTTCCTGCATCCGGGCTCCCCCGGACGCGCTGACCACGATGAGCGGCGTCTCCTTCTCGAGAGCCACCTTTCCGATCCGGGCGATCTTCTCACCCACGACCGAGCCCATGGAGCCACCGATGAAGCGGAAGTCCATGACGGCGATGCAGACGGGGATTCCCTCGATCTCTCCCTCGCCGCTCACCACCGCGTCGTTCCGGCCCACCTTCCGGATGGCGGCATCGATGCGGGAGTGGTAGGGCTTGCGGTCCTCGAATCCGAGGGGGTCCACGCTCCGGAGCTCGGCGTCCCGTTCCCTGAACGAATCGACGTCCAGAAGGATCTCCAGGTAGCGCGCGGCGACGATGCGGGCGTGGAACCCGCAGTGGGGGCAGACGCCCAGGTTCTGGGACATCTTCTCGCCATAGACGATCTCGCCGCACCCCTCGCACTTGTCGAAGACGTCAGGGGGAAGCTCCCTCTTGTCCGACGCCTTCAGGGGCTTCTTGTCTTTGCGGAACCAGGCCATCGACCCGCCTCGTGTGACTGATCGGCTGACTGCTCAGTCCTCGTGCGCCACCCGGGCCGCCATCCCCACGGCCAGCCAGGACATGAGGAGGAAGGATCCTCCGTAGCTCACGAACGGGAGGGGTATCCCCGTCACCGGGACGATTCCCACCGTCATCCCGATGTTCACGAAGATGTGGACGATCCAGGCCCCGAAGATACCGAAGAGCACCAGGCCGGCAAAGGGATCGGCCGTTCCCTCGGCCATCTTCACCAGGCGGTAGAGTACGTAGGCGAAGGCCAGGAGGGCGAGGGACGTTCCGATGAAACCGAGCTCCTCGCCCACGACGCTGAAGACGAAGTCCGTATGCTGCTCCGGAAGGAAGTCCAGGCGCTTCTGCGTGCCCTGGGTGAAGCCCTTGCCGGTGAGGGCGCCGCTCCCGATGGCCACCTTCGATTGGACCAGGTGCCACCCGGCTCCCCGGGGGTCCACGGACGGGTCCAGGAAGACGAGGAGGCGGTTCCGCTGATATTCGGCCAGGGACATCCAGAGCGGCCGGGCCACGGTCCCGGCGGCGACGTTGGCCAGGATCACCGTAACAGACTCCACCAGGTAGAGGCGGTACCGGTAGGCGTAGAGGAAGAGGCCCAGAAGGACGATGTAGACCGACCAGTAGAGGGTGTCGAAGCTCAGGATCAGCCCCAGACCCGGGCTCGCCAGGAGGACCAGCAACGTCAGGGGTGTCCCGGCCCAGTAGAGGACGGCGACGAGGATCCCCACGAAGGCCAGAGCCGTGCCCAGATCGGGCTGCAGGATCACCAGGCCCAGGGGGACCCCCACCAGGGCGCACGGCGCCACCAGGTCCTTCAGATTCGTCGGGCTCGACTCCCAGCTGGAGATGAGCCGGGCCAGTGCGAGGATGGTGGCCAGCTTCGCCAGCTCGGCCGGCTGGAAGCCGAGTCCCCCGATCT
>JBKHJU010000276.1:0-3981 GCA_046537985.1 Longimicrobiales bacterium | reverse complement strand
CCGGCCCCGACGGGGTGCTCCTCGTCGACGACCAGATCCGGTCCCTGACCGAGACCTCCCGCCTCGCCGTGGTGCCTGTCTCCGATTCCCGGGTTCCCCTGGAGAGCACCGAGAGCGCCCGCTTCCTCCTCTTTCGTGAGAGGCCGGGGCTCCAGGAGCACGTGGCCGTGGTGATCGGTGCGCCGGACGAGTGGCCCGACCCCCTTCCGGTCCGGCTGCACTCCGCGTGCCTCACGGGCGACCTCTTCGGCAGCCTTCGCTGCGACTGCGGTGAGCAGCTCAGGAGGAGCCTGGAGCTCTTCTCCCGGCGACGGGGGGGAGTCCTCCTCTATCTGTCCCAGGAAGGCCGAAGCATCGGGCTCGCGAACAAGCTCCGGGCCTATGCCCTCCAGCAGCACGGCCTGGACACGGTGGACGCCAACCGGACTCTGGGCTTCGACGACGACGAGCGGCGGTACGAGGTGGCCGTGGCCATGCTGACGCACCTGGGCATCGATCGGGTCGAGCTGCTCACCAACAACCCGGAGAAGGTGCGGGCCCTGGAGAGCGGGGGGATCGCGGTCGTGGACCGGATCCCCCTCCACGGTACGCTGAACGAGCACAACCTTCCGTACGTCTCGGCCAAGGTCCACCGGGCCGGCCACTGGCTGGACGAGATGCTGGGCTCGAGGCTCGCGGACCGGCCGGACGGGGCGCGGCGAGCGGATCGTAGGAATCGGCCCTACGCGCCACAGGAAGTCGACGCCGGCGACACGCCCCGCGGGAGGGACGGGTGACGGACGAATCGGAAGCCCCGGCCCCCCGAAAGTACGGGAAGGCCGCCCGCCTCTTCCACTGGACCACCGTCGTCATGGTGGGGATCATGATTCCGGTCGGAATCACCATGACCAGCGGCTTCTTCGAGGGAACCGGCTTCCAGGACCCCCTCTTCATCCTCCACAAGGGGCTGGGGGTCGTGATCCTGGCACTGGTGGTGCTCCGGCTCGGGTGGCGCCTCTTCCAGAAGCCGCCCCCCTTCCCGGACACCATGCCACCCGTCGAGCAGTGGATGGCGAAGACGACCCACTGGGGCCTCTACGTCCTCCTCCTCGTCCAGACGGTCAGCGGCTACCTCCGCACCGTGGCCGGAAACTTTCCCATCGAGATTCTGGAGGTCGTGGGCATCCCTCCTCTCCTGTCGGAGATGCCGGAGCTCGAGCGGGCCATGCTCCTGGTCCACACCGCATCGGCCTACATCCTCACGGCGGCCATCGCGGCCCACGTCAGCGCCGCCGTCTACCACGCCATCACCGAGAACGACGGCATCCTTCGACGGATCTGGCCACCGGTCTGAGGTTCAACTCTCGTGGGTCCCCTTTCCCAGCTCCGGAAGCCACAAGGGCACCAGCGCAAGCCCCAGGACGGCAAGCCCCGCGGAAAGCGCCGGTGAGCGACCCGGTCCCGGAAGGAGGAGGCCGCCGACTCCCACCAGGAGGAGGAAGAGAGAGGCCCCGGTGAGTCCCATCCGGTAGAGACCCCTGGCGAGGCGCCGCACGGGCGCCCGGCGGTCTTCGCCCGCCCGCTCCGCCGCCCCGCTCCAGAAACCGTCGGGTCGCACCCGGGAGTAGAAGTCGGTGAGCACCCCCGTCCGGGTCGACGGCGTGACCAGGGTCACCCCCACGGCCGCCAGGGTCGAGAGGGCGGACATGGAGGCGAGGCGGATCCACTCCTCCTCGGTCACCTCCAGGAGGACGGGCGCCGCCACCAGGGAGACCACGATGGCCGCCACTTCCGAGTAGAGGTTGATCCGTTCCCAGATCCACCGAAGGACCAGGACCGCCCCCATGCCGGCCCCGAAGAGGAGAGAGATGAACCAGGCCGTCTGGATGGAATCCAGATTGACCATGATGGTCAGGGCGATGCCCAGGATCAGGAGGTTCGAGAGACGAGCCACGGCGACCAGCTCCCGGCGAGACGGCTCCCGGTCGAGCCAGCGATCGGCGACGAGGCGCTTGTACACGTCGTTGGACCAGTAGCTGGCGCCCCAGTTCAGGTGGGTGTCCACGGTGGAGGCCAGCGCCGCCAGGAGCCCCACGAGCATGAGGCCCCGAAGTCCCGCGGGAAGGAATTCCTCGATACCGAGAACGAAGAGGATCTCGCGCCCGGCGGCGAAGGCTTCGCTTCCGATCTCGCCCGGATCCATGGGAAAGAGCACGAGGAGCCCCACGGCGATGACCAGCCAGAGGACGCTCCGGAGGAAGATCTGGAGCCACGCGAAGAGCACGCCGGCGTTCCGGGCGTCCTCGTCGGTCTCGCACGCCATGCTCCGTTGGGCCAGGTAGCCCGTCCCGTCGGAGTTCATCTGGAAGAGCCACTGGAGCCCCACGACGACCAGGAAGGGCATGAGGGCCTCGCCTCCCGGCGGGGCGAAGGAAAGGATCTCCCCGCTCGTGGGAGCACCGTAGAGATCCACCATCCGATCGCCCAGGGCTCCGAGCCCGCCCACCTCCCGAACGACGACCCAGGCGTATGCCGCCGTCCCCAGCATGGCCAGGACGAACTGGACCACGTCGGTGGCCACGACGCTGCGGAGCCCTCCGGTCATGGAGTAAAGGGCCGTGAACGCCACGATGACGTGGATGCTGATGAGGTTGTTCGTGGTGGCGACGACGGTTCCGAGCCCCGTCACCCCCGAGGCGATCTCCACGCCCAGGCCGGCGACGAGACCGGCCAGGGGGTCGTACAGGGACGTCGGAAGCCACTCGTGCCACGGGAGGAAGACCTCGGCGATGCGGACCGCCGCCACCAGGACCATGGCCAGGACGACGCAGTTGATGACCGTGCCGTAGTAGACCGCCTTCAGCACCCGGAGAGCCAGGACTCCCCGCCCGCTGTACCGGATCTCCGTGAACTCGGCGTCGGTCAGGACCCCGGCCTTTCGCCAGTGGGCCGCCAGGACGTAGGCCATGAGGAGGAAGGCCAGCCCGTAGATCCAGAGGCGCCAGACGGCGAAGACCCCCGCCGTGGCGACCAACCCGGTGACGAGGAGGGGGGTGTCGGCGGCGAACTGCGTGGCGGCCATGCTGGTTCCCGCCTGCCACCCCTTGAGGGTCTTCCCGGCCAGAAAGTACTCCTCCAGGCCCTCCGACGCCTTCTTCCGGGCCCGAAACCCCGCCGTCACCGCGTAGGCCACGAAGGCGAGGACGATGAGGAGGTCGATCATGAAGGCCCCAGGGGCACGGGGTTCGAGGCGACGGGTCCGGGGTGGGGTCCGAGTGTCCCCACGACGCCCGATCTCTTAGATTCCCGCGTGTTGGTAGAGGTCCGCGTGCGGGCTCCCCACCGGTCGATTCCGTCGATCCGTTCGACAATCACCTGACAACCGTTTGAAGAATCCGCTGCAGCACCAATGACATCCGCACGCCGAAGGCGCAAAGAAGACGGGGGCAGGACCCTCGACGTCTTCTGGGTCCCCCTGGCCCTCTCCCTGGGCCTGGTCCTCCTCTCCTTCCTCCCCCGGGTCCAGGAGAGCGCCCTCCTCCTCCAGTCCTTCTGGGCCGCCGCCATCGGCCTCTTCGTCTGGCAGGCGATCCTCTACCTGAAGCTGAGGAAGGAAGGAGAGGGCCGCTCCTTCGAGGTCATCCTCCGGAAGCCCCACTACGTCCAGGCGATGGTCCAGATCGCCGTCTTCTCCTACTGGGGCTACTACTGGCGGCCCGTGTACGAGTTCGCGTGGCTCCTGGTGGCCCAGCTGGTCTTCGCATACGCCTTCGACATGCTCCTGTCCTGGAGCCGGCGTAAGAAGTACTACCTCGGATTCGGCCCCTTCCCCATCGTCTTCAGCACGAACCTCTTCCTCTGGTTCCGGGACGACTGGTTCTTCCTCCAGTTCCTGATGCTGGGCGTTGGCTTCCTGGGAAAGGAGTTCGTGAAGTGGCAGCGCGAGGGGCGGAGGACCCACATCTTCAACCCCTCGGCCTTCTCCCTGGGGCTCTTCTCGGT
>JBKHJU010000275.1:0-4000 GCA_046537985.1 Longimicrobiales bacterium | reverse complement strand
GCCGATCAGGTCGAGGGGGGTCACCCCGACACCGACGAGGAGCTTGGTGACGAAGGCCAGGTACGGCCCCGCCACGATCTGCTGCTCCAGGAACTCGGGCAGGAAGCCCATGAGGAAACGCAGGGTGACCGGCAACGCGACGTAGTACGCCATGGCCACGCCGGCGCAGAAGAGGACCAGCCCCAGATAGAGGGCCGGGATGATGACCTTCCGCTCGTGCTCCTCCAGGGCCGGGGAGAGGAACGCCCACACCTGGTAGATGACGATGGGCGAGGCGAGCACCACGCCCACGACCACCGAGAGCTTCAGGACCAGGAAGAAGGGATCCGCCGGGGAGAGGTACTTGAGGCGCTCCCCCTCGCCCAGCATGGGCTGGATGGGCTCGATGAGGAGCTGCATCACGCCCAGGTAGTGGACCAGGAGGAAGCCCACGATGGCGCCGACGAGGACGGCCAAAGCCGACCAGAGGATCCGCCACCGGAGCTCCTCCAGGTGATCCAGGAAGGGCATCTCGCCCCGGCCCATGCGCTCGCTCGCCGTCGCCATCATCTCGTTCCCCGCCGCGCCTCAGTCGGCCGGGAGCTGGAGCTCGACCTGGTCCCGGGCCTCTCGCTCCCGGCGCTCCCGGAGGGTCATCTCGTGGACGAAGTCCTGGAACTCGTCCACGGTCTGAAAGTTCTTGTACACCGATGCGAAGCGCACGTAGGCGACCCGGTCCAGGGGCTTCAGATGCTCCATGACCATCTCGCCGATGCGCTCGCTGGGCACCTCCACTCCGGCCTCCCCGGAGAGGGTGTCCTCCACGTCGTCCACGATGGCCTCGATGTTCTTGGGCGACACGGGACGCTTGGCGCTGGCCAGCTGGATGCTCCGGCGGAGCTTCTCCCGGTCGAAGTCCTCGGCGTCCCCGGCCTGCTTCAGGACCTGGATCGGCCGTTCCTCGACGTATTCGTAGGTGGTGAAGCGGGCGCCGCACTCCGCGCACTCCCGCCGCCGCCGCACGGCGCGACCCTCCCGGGTCGATCGGCTGTCGACGACCCGGTCCTCCGTGGAATCACATTCGGGACAGCGCATGATGGAAAGGTCCTGCCAGCGGGTCGCGGAAGCAACCGCATGGAGAGGTCGTCGAGCGTCTCGCCCTCGGGAGACCCGGCTACAGCCCTTCCAGCCGCTCCTCGGCGAGGATGGCCACCCCGCTGTCGGGATAGGTTTCGACCACGCGCTCGTAGAGGGTCCGGGCGTCCTCGGTGTTCCCCAGCTCTTCATGGATCACCCCGGCCCGGTAGAGGGCCCGGGGGACCCGCTCGGCCTCCGGAAAGCTCTCGGGGATCTCGAGGAATCCCTCGAGAGCCTCCTCGAGCTGGTTCTCCTGGTACAGGATCTCCGCCAGGTAGTAACGGGCGTCGGGGGCCAGCTGATGTTCGGGGTAGGAGTTCAGGAAGCGCTCGAACGCCGCCCGTGCCGTGGTCACGGAGCCCCGGTTGTACTGGCTGACGGCCACCCGATACAGCTCCTGGGCGTCGGCGGCGTCGTCCGCTCCTCCTCCGCCCCCGTCCTGCTGGGCTCCCGGTCCTCCGTCCTGGCCGGCCGTGTCCGGCGTCTCGCCCACCTCCTGCTCGAAGATGGCGGTTCGCCGTGTCTCGATCTGCTCCCGGAGGCCCGCGAGGGAGCGTTGGCTCTGCCCCGTGAGCTCCTGGATCGTGACCAGCTGCTCCTGGATCTCCAGGACCTGTCGATTCAGCTCCCCCCGGAGGGTGAAGAGGACGTCGGACATGGTTCCGAGGGAGTCCAGGGACGCCCCCTGGGCCTCCTGCATGGCCCGGATCGTCTCGAGCATCTCCTCCTGCTGGACCGCCAGGGTCTGGACCTCGGAGCGGAGCGAGCGGATGTCGCCCTTGGTGGCGCACCCCGTGGCCAGGAGGATCAGGGCCACCACCGTCGACAGGCGGGCGGCGACCCGGCCCGGGCGACGTCCGGCCGAGCCGGCTCGACCGGCCGCCGGGAACGAGCGCCCCCCTTTCACGGGCCGCGATGGTGGATCCAGCGCGCGACGGCCGAAAAGGGGGGCGTCACTCATGATGTCGTCTTCCTCCGGAATGGGATCCCGGTCCGGGTCTTCTACTCGGCGGCCGGGTTGATCTGGTTCTGGCCGGCGGTGATCGCGAACTCCACCCGCCGGTTCTGGGCCCACGCCTCCTCGTTGCTCTCGTCGACGGCGGGCCGCTCCTCACCATACGACACCGTGGAGAAGCGGTTCTCCTGGAGCCCGAAGCTGGTGAAGAAGTTGAGCACGGCCTCGGCCCGGCGGTTGCCCAGAGCCAGGTTGTACTCGTTCGAACCCCGCTCGTCGGCGTGGCCCTCGAGGCGCAGCCGCACCTGGGGACTGGCCCGGAGGATCTCGGCCTTCTCCTCGAGGAGACTCCGGGACTGGGGCGTGATGGCGGACTGGTCGTAGTCGAAGTAGACCGGCGTCGTCAGGGTCTCCTGGGCCTCGGCGATGCGAGCCCTCCGAGCCTCCTCGGCGCGACGCTCGGCCTCCTCGGCGGCCTGGCGCGCTTCTTCCGCCTCCCGGGCGGCCGCGATGGAGTCCTGGCGAAGGCGCTCGAGCTCCTCCTCGGAGGGGCCCGGGTCCGGCGCCGGAGGCGGCTCGTTCCCACCGCACGCCACCACCGTGGAAAGAGTGACGCTCGCAGCCACGATCCAAGTCAGTGCAGTCCGATGCTTCATCCCGTCTCCTAGGGTTGGAAGTGTGACGGATTCGTCAGTTCTATTCATTCGCGAGCCCGAACCCCCGGCCCGCACCTCGAACCGCCCGCACGACTTGGAGCGGCCGCTCAGCCATATATCCTAGGGCTTTTATCGCTCCACGCAACGGTGTCGTCGCCCGCCCGACGTTCCGGGCGCTTCCCCGTGACCCGGGCGAGCCCGGACCCACCCACCTCCCCTCGGCAGTCGGGCAGCCCCTGACGCTACCGGGTCCCGCCGACGGGCGCCTCCGTCACCCCTTCGCCGAGCTGGGGGGACCAGGAGGGGATCCGCGCCCGCGTCCCGCCCAGGAGCATGCGAGTGCGGCCGGTGGCGGTGTCGACGATGAAGAGGCCGTATCCGTAGTTCCGCTCGCCGACGAAGACGACGTGCCGCCCGTCGGGGGCCCAGCTCGGATCCTCGTTGTTTCCCGTCGAGGTGAGCTGGGTGATGGAGCCCCCCATGTCCTCCAGGTCGGCCACCAGGACGTGATAGCGCCCGGGCTCGATCCGTCCGTGGAAGACCACCTGGTCCGCCGTGGGCGACCAGTCCGGCGACGTGAAGTAGCCCTCGGACCCGTAGACGTACGGCGAGATCAGGGTCGCCTCGCCTCCCCGGGACGGCATCACGTAGATCTGGGGGTGGGCCGGTCCCAGCCGGTTCGAGTTGAAGGCGATCTGCTCCCCTCCCGGCGAATAGGTGGGGGAGAGATCCTCCCAGCGTCCCTGGGTGAGGCGCGTCAGACAACAGTCCTCGGCCACGTCGTAGCTGAAGAGCCCCGAGCGCCCACCCCCCACGAGGGAGAAGGAGAGGATGCTCCCGTCCGGGCTGTACGCCGGCGTGATGGGCTGGCCCTCCTGTCCCGGCTCGATGAGGGTCTCCTCTCCCGTGACCAGGTCCCTCTCGTAGAGGGCGGGCCGGTCCGTCTTGTACGAGACGTAGGCCATGCGCCGCCCGTCGGGAGACCACGTGGGCGACAGGGTCAGGGAGTTGAAGTCGGTGACGCGGCGAAGGTTCTCGCCGTCCGAGTCGATGACCCAGAGCTCCTGGTTCCGCTCCTCGTCCACCACCGAGAAGGCGATGCGGCTCGCCGCCATCCCCGGCTCGTCGAAGACCCACTCGACGATCCGGTCCGAGGCCCGGTGCACCGCCATCCGGAAGCCCGCCGCATCCCGGTTCGGGATGGAGATCCGGGCCGACTCCCGGACCGCCCCGTACACCACGTCGTGAAGCTCGAGAAGGAGCACGTATCCGT
>JBKHJU010000274.1:0-4010 GCA_046537985.1 Longimicrobiales bacterium | reverse complement strand
TACTTCTTCGAGCGCACCACCTGCTTTCCGTAGAGGGGATGGGCGAACTGCCGCTGCACCTCCACGGTCACCGTCTTGTCCTGCACGTCCTTCACCACGACGCCCACCCGGATCTTTCGACGATGCTGCCCACGGTGCTCGGCGGCGCGGATCCCCGTGGGAACGACGATCTCGTCGCCGGGGATCCCCGCCTCGTCGCTGAGCGCCGGATCGAGGACCGTCTCCTCGGCCTCGGCTTCGGCAGCCTCCTCGATCTCCTCGGGAGGGGCTTCCCGGGGATCCTTCTCCGTCTTCTTGTCTTCAGCCATGATTCGTCCGTTCAGCTGTTCTCGGCGTCGGCGGTGGCGGCCGCGGCTTCTTCCTGCTCCCGGGCCAGCTCCCGCTCCCGCAGGATCGTCTTCATTCGCGCGATGTCCCGGCGGATCTCCTGGATCAGCTTCGGGTTCTCGAGCTCCATGGTCGCGCTCCGAAAGCGGAGCCGGAACCTCTCCTCTTCCAGCTCGCCGATGCGGATCCGGAGCTGGTCGTCGTCGTAGTCCCTGACTTCGTCGGCCTTCACCTTTCTCGCTCCTCTATTCCAGATTCCGCGCGGATTCCGGGCTCACGCCCACAGCGCCACCTTCGATCACGTGCCCAGCTGCCGGTCCCGCACCACGAACCGGGTGGGGATGGGGAGCTTGGCCGAAGCCAGCTCCATGGCCCGCTTGGCGGTCTCCTCGTCGACGCCCTCGAGCTCGAAGAGGATCCGGCCCGGCTTCACCGGCGCGACCCATCCTTCGGGATTTCCCTTCCCCTTCCCCATCCGGGTCTCGGCCGGCTTCTGGGTGATGGGCTTGTCGGGAAAGATGCGGATCCAGACCTTCCCGCCCCGCTTGATGTGACGGGTCATGGCCACACGGGCCGACTCGATCTGGCGGTTGGTGATCCAGGCCGCCTCTTCGGCCTGGAGGCCATACTCGCCGAACGAGACCTTGTTGCCCCGCCGGGCCTTGCCCCGCATCCGGCCCTTCTGCTGCTTCCTCCACTTGACCCTCTTCGGCGATAGCATCGCTCCGACCCTCTATTCGTGTTTGAACTCAGCTCTGGCTCGGTCCGGCCGAATACGTGCGACCCGACAGCTCCTCCACGACCTCGCCGTTGAAGATCCAGCACTTCACTCCCACGGTGCCGTAGGTGGTCTTCGCGGTGATCTGGGCGTAGTCGATGTCGGCTCGAAGGGTGTGACGGGGCACCCGCCCCTCCTCGTACCCTTCGGTCCGGGCGATCTCCGCCCCGCCGAGACGGCCGCTGCACTGGATCTTGATCCCCTCGGCTCCGGCCCGCATGGCGGACTGGACCGCCCGGCGCATGGCCCGGCGGAAGGAGATCCGCTGTCGGATCTGATGCGCGACGTTGTCGGCCACCAGATGGGCGTCGAGCTCGGGGCGTTGGACCTCCTCCACGTTGATGGACACCTCGCTGTCGGTGACCACCTGGAGCTCGTCCCGGAGCTTGTCCACCTCCGAGCCCCTCTTTCCGATGACCACGCCGGGCCGGGCCGTGTTCACCGTCACCACGATCTTGCTCGGCTTCCGCTCGATCTCCACGGTGGAGATGGCCGCGTGGGCCAGACGCCGGTGGAGGTACTGCCGGATCGTCTCGTCTTCCTTCAGGAGCTCCGGAAAGTCGCCCTCGGCGTACCAGCGGGACTTCCAGTTCTTGATGACCCCGAGACGAAATCCGTGGGGATGTGTCTTCTGACCCATTACGCTTCCCTGGTGTCGACCACGATCGTGATGTGGCTCGTCCGCTTGCGGATCGGAGACGCCCGACCCATGGCCCGGGCCCGCCACCGCTTCAGGGTGGGGCCCTCGTCGGCGAAGCACTCGGAGACGACCAGCTCGTCCACGTCGAGAACCTCGCCGTCCTCCTCCGCCTTGTACTGGGCGTTCGCCACCGCGGACCGGAGGGTCTTCTCCACCGGCCCGGCGGCCGCCTTCTTCGAGAATTGCAGGATCGAGTAGGCGTCGTTCACCGGCTTGCCCCGGATGAGGTCCACGACGAGGCGCACCTTCCGGGGGCTCATCCCCACTCGCTTTGCAACGGCCCTGGCTTTCATCGTCAACTCTCTCTCGCTCTCCTGTCCCTCGATCCTCTGGTCGATGCGCGTCGGGTCGGTCGATCCGCCGATACGCCCCCGGTCGTCGCCCCGATGATCAGCGGACGATCTTGGACCGCTTGTCGGCCAGCCGGCCCCCGTGACCCCGGAAGAGCCGGGTGGGAGCGAACTCGCCGAGCTTGTGTCCCACCATGTCCTCGCTGATGAAGACGGGGATGAACTTGTTGCCGTTGTGGACCGCCACCGTGTGCCCCACGAAGTCCGGGGAGATGGTGGACGCCCGGGACCAGGTCCGGATGACCTTCTTCTCCCCCTTGGAGTTCAGGATCTCCACCTTCAGGAGGAGGTCGTCGTCGATGTACGGGCCCTTCTTCACGCTACGCGGCATAGCTCACCATCCTCACGACTTCGTCGACTTGCCCCGACGGCGACCGCGGACGATGTGCCTGTCCGACTCCTTCTTGCCCCGTCGGGTCTTCTTTCCTTCGCGCTTGCCCCACGGAGAGACCGGAGGCCGTCCTCCGGAGCTCCGACCCTCGCCCCCACCCAGGGGGTGGTCGATGGGGTTCATGGCCACGCCCCGGACCCTGGGACGACGGCCCCGCCAGCGGTTGGCGCCGGCCTTCCCGATCACCCGGAGCTCGTGCTCGATGTTGCCCACCTGGCCCACCGTGGCCCGGCATTCCTTGCGAACGCGGCGCACCTCGGTGGAGGGAAGGCGCAGGGTCACATAGTCGCCTTCCTTCGCCACGACCTGTACGCCGGACCCGGCGGACCGGGCCATCTGCCCACCCTTGCCGGGGCGCAGCTCCACGCAGTGGACCGTCGTGCCCAGAGGGACCCTCTCCAGGGAAAGGCAGTTTCCCACCTGGATGTCGGCCTCCTCACCGGCGACGACCGTGTCGCCCACCCCGAGCCCTCTGGGCTGGAGGATGTAACGCTTCTCGCCGTCGGCGTAGTGGATCAGGGCGATGCGGGCCGAGCGGTTCGGATCGTACTCGATCTCGGCCACCCTTCCCGGCACGCCCACCTTGTCCCGCTTGAAGTCGATCCGGCGGTAGCGGCGCTTGTGGCCTCCGCCCCGGCGCCGGGTCGTCATGTGCCCGTGGTGGTTCCGCCCCCCCTTCTTCGTCAGGGACTCGGTCAGGGAGCGCTCCGGCTCCCGGCGTGTCACGTCGGCGCCGGTCTCCACGGACCGGAAGCGGGTTCCCGGCGTGATCGGCTTGAATTTCTTGATGGCCATGTGTCTTCCTCTTCCCTGCTCCGCGGGCTCTTATCCGAGCTCGTAGAACTCGATGTGGTCACCCTCTTCGAGCGTGACCATCGCCTTCTTGAAATCTCTGCGGCGGCCCACGTTCCAGTTTTGGGCCATCTGACCCAGGAGGCCCCGCCGGTACTTCCCGGCGATCCTCATGGTGCGGACCTTTCGCACCCTCACGTCCCAGATGTGCTCCACCGCGTCGCGGATCTGCGGCTTCGTGGCCTCTTCGCCCACGAGGAATGTGTAGACGTTCTCCTCGGCCTGCTGGTTCGTGGACTTCTCGGTGACGACCGGCTGGATCACCACGTCGTAGGGGTTCGCCATTCTGTCTATCCTTCCTCGCCCGTCAGCTCTTCGATCCGGGCGTCGTAGTGCCTCTGGGCCGTCTTCCGATCGTCCCGCTCCTGCAGCGCCCGAATCGTCTCCACGTCCTCGAAGTCGGCCAGGAAGTCGGCCAGCTCCTTCACCGTGGGAAGCTCGATCTCGCTCACGTCCGGCCCGGCCTCCGCAGCCTCTTCCTTCTCGGCCTCCTTCCGGGCCCTCTCTTCCTTCTTCCCGGCCTCGGGCTCCTCGGCTTCGGCCTTCTTCTCCTTCTCCTTCTTTTCGGCCTCTGGAGCAGCCTTCTTCTCTTTCTTCTTCTCGGCCCTGGGC
>JBKHJU010000273.1:0-4020 GCA_046537985.1 Longimicrobiales bacterium | reverse complement strand
AGCGACTCGGACGAAAGGAGCGAGCCGGTCGAAAGGAATGTGTCGGTCGAAAGGAGCGAGCCGGCCGCGACGGCGGGTTGCCCGGGCGAGCCCGGGTCGCCCGATCTTCAGCGGCGTCGCAGGGTAGCCTTCCGACGAGAGGCCTGCGGTTCCGGACGCCGAGGGCGATCCTCGAGGTCGTCCTCGACGTCGAAAGCCTTCGCGAGGAGCGTTTCAGAGATGACCAGTGGATCCCATCCCCGAGAGCCGGTGGCCGAGGAAGCCGACCCGGAGAAGGTGGCCGAGACCGTTCCCGGAAAGTCGGCCCGCACCGGCGGGGCCGAGCGGGTCTGGGAGACGCAGAACATCCACGCCCGCCCCGAGCCCTCGGACGTGGCGTCGAGGCCGAGGCTGGCGGGACGGGAAGAGGATCTGGGGCGCATCGAGGAGGCCCTGACCCTGGCCCGGGAGATCGTCCTGGAGTACACGCCGGGGGCCATCGGTCACGAGGCGAAGTCGGACCGGGGCGATCCGGTGACCGCCGCGGATCACGCCGTGGACGAGGCTCTTCGCGAGGCCCTTCCCACCCGGGGCGAGGCGTGGCTCTCGGAAGAGACCGCGGATCGCCTCTCCCGCGTGTCCTATCACCGGGTCTGGGTGGTGGACCCCCTGGACGGGACCCGGGAGTTCGTCGAGGGGATCCCGGAGTGGTGCATCTCCATCGGGCTGGTGGAGGGGGGCATCGCCGTGGCCGGCGGCGTCCTCAACCCGGCCACCGGCGAGCGCATCGTGGGATCCATCGAGACCGGCGTCACGCTCAACGACCGGCCCGCGCAGCTCTCCGGCCGCGCCACCCTCGAGGGCGCCAACGTCCTGGCCAGCCGGAGCGAGGTCAAGCGGGGCGAGTGGGAGCGCTTCGAGGACGCCCCCTTCGAGGTGGTGCCGTGCGGTTCGGTGGCCTACAAGCTGGCGCGGGTCGCCGTCGGAACCGCCGACGCCACCTGGACCCTGGTCCCCAAGAACGAATGGGACGTGGTCGCCGGAGCCGCCCTGGTCCGGGCCGCGGGAGGGGTCGTGGTCCACGCCGACGGAACCGAGCCGGCCTTCAACCGCGCCGACACCCTCCTGCCGAACCTCCTCGCCGGACCGGAGGCGTTGATCCGGGAATTTCGGGAGGCGTATCTGGAGCATGCCTCGGAAGGGTCTCCGATGGAAGAGTCTCCGATGGAAGAGTCTCCGCCGGAAGAGTCTCCGCCGGAAGAGTCTCCGCCGGAAGAGTTTTCGTCGGAAGAGTCTTCGATGGAGTAGCGGGGCTGCTCCCGCGCGGTCCCGGTTCCCGCCAGCTCCCGCCCATGAGCTCGATCTCTCCACGCCCGGTCGAAGACCCGGAACGCCTCGAGGGGCTCGAGGCGGCCGGAATCACGGACCTCGGGCCCGATCCGGCCTTCGAGCGTCTGACGCGCCTCGCCTGCCGGCTCCTGGACACACCGGTCTCCCTGGTGAGCCTCCTCGACGGAAGGTGCCAGCGCTTCCTCGGCTCCACCGCGGACACCGAGCCGTGGCGCGGCCTGGAGGAGACCCCCTTCACCTACTCCTTTTGTCGCCACGCGGTGGAGTCGGGGGAGCCGTTGGTGGTGGAGGACGCCCGTGAGGATGCCCGGGTCCAGGGCAATCCGGCCGTCCGGGAGCTGGGCGTGGTGGCCTACGCCGGGATTCCCCTCGTCACTTCGGGGGGACTCGTGTTGGGCACGATCTGCGCCATCGAGCACGAGCCACGGGCGTGGACGGACGAGGACCTGGCCCTGCTGGAGGAGCTGGCCGGCCTCGCACTGGCCCGCATCGAGCTGAAAGCGGAGGAGGCGCGGCGTCGACACGGAGAGGCGGAGCTCGCCGAGCGGGAGGTCCACTACCGGGCCCTGGTCGAGAACCTGGACCAGGTGATCACGGTGCTCGCCGCCGACGGCACGGTCCGATACGAGAGCGCTTCCATCGAGCGGATTCTGGGCTACGACCCCGACGAGCTGACGGGATCGAACATGCTGGAGCTCATTCACCCCGACGACCGGGCTGACATCGTCCGTGCCCTCGGAGAGATCCACGAGGAGCCGAGAGCGACCCGGATCGGAGAGGTCCGATTTCGCCACGCCGACGGCGGATGGCGGCCGCTGGACTATACGGCGAAGAATCTCCTGGAGGAGCCCGCCGTGGAGGGGATCGTCGTGGTCTCCCGCGACGTCTCCACCCGGAAGGCCCTGGAGCGTCAGGCACGCCAGGCCGAGCGCCTCGACGCCCTGGGACGCCTGGCCGGCGGCGTGGCCCACGACTTCAACAACGTGCTCGCCGCCATCCAGGGATCGGCCGGCCTGGCCGCGGACGTCCTGGAGGAGGATCACCCCGCCCGGGAGGACGTGGACGAGGTCCTCACAGCCGCGGAGCGCGGCGCCCGCCTGACCCGGCAGCTCCTGACCTTCAGCCGGGGGCGGACGACCGAGCGCACCCTGATCGATCCCTCCCGTGTGATCGGCGAGATGACCGACCTCCTGCGCCGGCTGGCGGGACGGGACATCGAGCTCGTGACCGAGCTGGACGGCGACGTTCCCCCGATCCTGGCCGACCAGAGCGAGCTGGAGCAGGTGGTGCTCAACCTGGTGGTCAACGCCCGGGATGCCACACCCGAGAGGGGAAGGGTGACGGTCCGGGTGAGCGGCCCCGAGCCGCTGGGCGAGAACACCGTTCCCGTGGAGCAGCAGGTCCGGGACGCGTACGTCGTCCTCGAGGTCACCGACACCGGATCCGGAATCCCTCCCGAGGTCCGGGACCGCATCTTCGAGCCCCTCTTCACCACGAAGCCCGAGGGGAAGGGCACGGGCCTGGGCCTCAGCACCGTCTACGGCGTGGTGGTCCGGAGCGGTGGGCGGATCGGGCTGCGGACGGGCGTCGGTGAAGGCACGACGTTCTCCGTCTACCTGCCCGTGGCGGACGAGGGAGAGGAGTCCGGCGCGGAAGAGACGGTGCCGACGGACGGAGGAGAGCCTGCCGCAGAGGAGCCGGACGGAGAGGAGCCGGCCGACGGCTGATCGCCGGCCATGCCCGGGCATCTCGGCGGTCCGGATCTTGCTGATTCCTCCCCGTCGAGGAGATTCCGCGGGCGTTGCCAACGCCCCCGTCTCCGAAGACATTCGAACGCACCCTCGCCGGGGCCCGGGATCGGCGAATGGCCATGTTCCGCTGCGGATTCATCCGGGACCCGAGATTCGACGCCGCACGCTCGACGCAGCCCGATTCGCACCCCATTCAGGACGTCACACACGCATGACCGATCCCCATGACTGACCCCATAGAAAGGCTTTCCGACGAAGACATCACCTTCGGCGTGCTCGGCCTCGGCTACGTGGGCCTTCCCCTGGCCGTGGAAGCGGCCCGGGCCGGCCTGAGCGTCATCGGCTTCGACGTGAAGCCCGCCGTGGCCACGGACGTCAACTCGGGCCGATCCCACATCCAGGACCTGACCGACGACGACGTGGCCGGGATGGTGGACGCGGGACGCCTCGAGGCCACCACGGACATGGACCGGCTCTCCGAGTGCGACGCCGTCTCCATCTGCGTGCCCACGCCCCTGTCCAAGACCCGGGATCCCGATGTCTCCTTCATCCTGGCGGCCACCGAAGCGGTGGCGAAGGCTCTCCAGCGGGGCCAGCTCGTGGTCCTGGAGTCCACCACCTATCCCGGCACGACCCGGGAAGTCGTCCTCCCGGCCCTCGAAGCCTCGGGGCTGGAGGTCGGACGGGACTTCTACCTCTGCTTCAGCCCCGAGCGTGTGGATCCGGGCAACGAAACGTGGAAGATCCACAACACGCCCAAGGTCATCGGAGGGGTGACGAAGGAGTGCACCGCCGCCGGCCGGGCCCTCTACGGGCGCTTCATCGAGACCATGGTTCCCGTCAGCTCCACCGAGGCCGCCGAGCTCACCAAGCTCCTGGAGAACACCTTCCGGGCGGTGAACATCGGGCTGGTCAACGAGATCGCCCTCATGGCCGACCG
>JBKHJU010000272.1:0-4022 GCA_046537985.1 Longimicrobiales bacterium | reverse complement strand
CGTCGCGGAATACGCCCGGTGGCCACCGCCACGGTCCGATGCCCTCCGGACCGCCCACACGCCACGTCCCGGGGCGTGTCGCCGATGACCACGACCGCTTCGGGGGCGAAGCTCACCCCCCAATGCTCCCGCGCCCGTCGTACGGCCACCGGAGGGAGGCGATCCCGGACCTCGTCGTCGGATCCGAACCCGCCCACCGGAAAGCGGTCCGCCAACCCCACCGATCCGAGCTTCAGGCGAGCCCCGGGGGCGATGTTTCCGGTGAGGAGTCCCAGGGCCACGTCCCCCCGGGATTCGAGAGCATCCAGCAGCTCCGTGACCCCGGGGAGGAGGTGCAGGGGACGATGGGGAAGGAGCCGCGCCATCTCGGAGAGGTAGCGACGCCACAGGGCGGGAAACCCCCGGTCGACCTCGGAATCGCCCAGGCCGGCGCCCGTCAGGAGCTCCCGGGCGATCTGGGGATCCGTCTTGCCGGAAAATTCGTGGCCCTCGATGGCCCCGGCCGTCCCGAAGGTCTCCACCAGGGCCACCCGAAATGCCTCCTTGGCGGGCCCTCCGCGGACGAGGGTTCCGTCCACGTCGAAGAGGACCAGGCGCTCCACCATCCGAGTTCGGGTCTTCATCTTCGTCCTCGAGTCACGCGACGGCCGCGGCCCGGACCGCCCGTTCCACCGCTTCTTCCACCAGATCCCGGGCGACCGTGCCCAGGGACATCACCCGTCCCGGAGAGTGGGCGACGGGCTCGGCCGCCGTGGAGACGGAAAAGACGATGTCCCCGTCGAAGGGGGTGTTCACCGGGGAGATCCTCCGGGCCAATCCTGTGGAAGCGAGCCGGGCCACTCGCTCCAGATCCGGCGCCGTGAGGGGAGCGTCGGTGGCGAACACGACCAGGGTCGTGTTGGTTCCGGCCCGAACGTCTTCGGCGCCTCCACCCGTCGGTTCCGGGGAAGAAGACGCGGCAGCGGACGTCGAAGACGAGTCGACCCGGCCGAACTCGCCGTCGACTCCACGGTCCCGAAGTACGGCGCCGGTATCGATGAAGCGTCCGTCCTCCGCCCGGGCTCCGGCGACGATGGCTCCCGAGCCGTCCAGGACGTCGCCCAGGGCGTTGACCACGGCCAGC
Organism: Longimicrobiales bacterium; assembly: GCA_046537985.1. Classification (GTDB taxonomy): domain Bacteria; phylum Gemmatimonadota; class Gemmatimonadetes; order Longimicrobiales; family Gaopeijiaceae; genus JBKHJU01. Next base: position 2,899 of record JBKHJU010000272.1, on the reverse strand, counting down.
ACTCCCAGGGTACGGCCGCCGTGACGGGCCGCGGCGCTTCCCAGACCCCCGGGCGATGCTCCCCCCCGGCCCCCGATCTTCCCGACCAGGGCTCCAGCACCCGCGCCGACACTCCCCTCCGCCACCGGACCGTCGGAGGCCGCCTCACAGGCCCGCCGGCCTTCCGACGGACCTGGTCGAGGCACACCCTCGGCCAGGTCGAAGATGACCACGGCCGGAACGATGGGCACCCGGGCCACGCCCGTATCGAAGCCGATTCCTCCCGCCTCCAGGTAGGCCATCACCCCGTCGGCGCTGGCGAGACCGAATGCGGAGCCGCCGGTGAGGTGGATGGCGTCGATCCGCGGGACCAGATGCTCCGGGGAGAGGGCGTCGAGCTCCCGGGTGCCCGTGGCCAGTCCCCGGACGTCGACCACCCCCCGAAAGGGCCCGAGAACCACCGTGCATCCGCTCCGCCCACCGTCGACCTCGGCGTGGCCGACGCGAAGGCCCGGGACCGCCGTGAGTGTCTCGTTCATTCCCGGCGGGGGAGCATCAGACCTCGGATTCCTCAACCTCCGGGCCCTCTTCGGCGGCCTCGGCACCCCCGTCCGCGCCCTCTCCGACGACTTCGCGCTCCGCCACTTCCGCGGCTTCGGCCGCGCTCGCGGGCGGGTCGTCCGCGGAGACTCGGGTGGCGGTGGCCTCCTCTTCCTCGGCGGCTTCCGCTTCGGCCTCCTGGAGGGCTCCGTCGCCGTTCTCCTCGGGGATGATGCGGGCGACGTCCACCAGCCGGTCGCCGTCGTCGAGGTTCACCAGCTTCACGCCCTGGGTGGCCCGTCCGATGACCCGGATCTCGTCGACCCGTTGCCGGTTCACGACCCCGGCCCGGGTGATGAGCATGAGCTGGTCTTCCGGCGTCACCGACTTCACGGTGACGACCTTTCCGGTCTTCTTCGAGGTCTTGATGTTGATGACTCCCTTGCCGCCCCGACCCTGGAGCCGGTAGTCCTCGACCGCGCTCCGCTTGCCCATCCCCGCCTCGGTCACGACCAGGAGCGTGGCATCCTCCCGTTTCAGGACCACCATCCCCACCACGACGTCGCCCTTGTCGAGGCGGATCCCCCGGACGCCCTCGGTGGCCCGACCCATGGGTCGGGCGTCGCGCTCGTGGAAGCGGATCGCCATCCCCTCCCGGGTGGCGAGGATGACCTCGTCGCCGCCCCGGGTGATCTGGACGTCGATGAGCTCGTCGCCTTCCCGGATGTTGATGGCGTTGAGCCCCACCGACCGCACGTTTCCGTATGCCGAAAGGGCCGTCTTCTTGATCTTTCCCTTTCTCGTGGAGAAGAGGAGGTAGCGGTCCTCGCTGAACTCCCGGACCGGGACCACCGACGCGATCTCCTCCTCGCTCCCGATGTTGAGGAGGTTCACGATGGGCTTGCCCCGGGAGTTCCGGCCCGCCTCGGGGATCTCCCACACCTTCAGCCAATAGCACTGGCCGTTCCGGGTGAAGATCATGATGTAGTCGTGGGTGGAGGCCACGAAGAGGTGCTCCACCCAGTCGTCGTCTTTGGTTCCCATGCCCCGGAGACCGCGGCCACCCCTCCGTTGGGCACGGTAGGTGTCCACCGGGATCCGCTTGACGTAGCCCTGGCGGGAGACCGTGATCACCATCTCCTCCTCGGCGATCAGGTCCTCCATGTCCAGGTCGGAGGTCTCGCCCACGATATCGGTGCGGCGGTCGTCCCCGTACTTCTCGGCGATCTCCGTCAGCTCGTCGACGATGACCTCCATCCGCCGATCCCGGGAGGCGAGGAGAGACTTCAGCTCCGAGATCGTCTCCCGGATCTGCTCCAGCTCCTCGTTGAGCTTGTCCATCTCGAGGCCCGTGAGTCGGGCCAACCGCATGTTGAGGATGGCCGACGCCTGCTCCTCGGAGAGGTCGAAGCGCTCCCGGAGCCGCTCGGAGGCCTGGGTGGTGTCGGAAGACCCCCGGATGATCTTGATGACCTCGTCGATGTTGTCGACGGCGATCTTCAGGCCCTCGAGGATGTGCTCCCGCTCCTCGGCCTTCCTCAGGTCGTGCTCGCTCCGGCGGACCACGACCTCGTGGCGGTGCTCGATGAAGTGGAGGAGCATCTCCCGGAGGCCCATGACCCTGGGCACCCCGTCCACAAGGGCCAGGAGGATGGTCCCGAAGGTGGACTGCATCTGGGTGTGCTTGTAGAGCCGGTTGAGCACCACGTGGGGGATTGCGTCGCGCTTGAGCTCGATGACGACACGCATCCCGTCCCGGTCCGACTCGTCCCTCAGGTCGCGGATGCCGGGAAGCTTCTTGTCCCGGACGAGCTGGGCGATCTGCTCGATGAGCCGGGACTTGTTCACCATGAACGGGATCTCGGTGACCAGGATCCGGTCGGCGCCGTCGTCATTCTGCTCGACCTCGGCGGTGGCCCGCATGACCACCCGCCCCCGGCCCGTCCGATAGGCGTCCTTGATTCCCTCCCGGCCGCAGATGTAGCCGCCCGTGGGGAAGTCGGGCCCCGTGACGAGATCTTCCAGCTCCTCCTGGGGGAGCTCCGGGTCGTCGACGAGGGCGACGAGGGCCGAGACGACCTCCCGGAGGTTGTGGGGCGGGATGTTGGTGGCCATCCCCACCGCGATCCCCGAGGAGCCGTTGACCAGGAGGTTGGGCAACCGGGCCGGGAGAACCGTGGGCTCGTCGATTCGACCGTCGAAGTTGGGGACGAAGTCCACCGTCTCCTTGTCGATGTCGGTGAGCATCTCCATGGCCAGGGAGGTCAGCCGGGCCTCGGTGTACCGGTAGGCCGCCGCCGAGTCGCCGTCCACGGATCCGAAGTTCCCCTGTCCGTCCACGAGGGGATAGCGGAGAGAGAAGTCCTGGACCATCCGGACC
>JBKHJU010000271.1:0-4023 GCA_046537985.1 Longimicrobiales bacterium | reverse complement strand
GGGATGTCCAGCTCGTCGGCCTCGCCGTCGGCCGCCAGGGGCCGACGGATCAGAACGCGCCACTGGCCGTCCTCCCAGGTGGCGTCGGCCGTCAGGTTCTGGGTTTCGTCCCCGTGCTCCGACTGGTTGGTCATCCCCCGGGCCTCCATCTCCCGGGCTCCGGCTTCCCCCGCCTCGGTCCCGCTGGACCAGCTCCACAGATAGACCGGGTTGGCCCCGTCTCCCATGAGGAAGTACGGGAGCTCGTTTCCTTCCGGCATGGCTATCGGGAACTGGACCGATATCCGGTCCGGCCACGGAGCGGGCTCGATCTCCTGGCTCGCCGTGGGCTCGACGGCGTCGAGCATCCGGGTCTTCCACTCGTCCCAGGCCGAATCGGGGCTCTCGGACGGGTCGTTCCAGGTGAGCCGGAGAGCAAGGTCCTGCCCGTCGTGGAGGCCCTGGACCCAGACCGCGTTCACCCGGGGCTCGAACCAGCGCTGCTCGATGATGATCTGCCCCACAAGGGGGACGTAGAAGCTGGGGACGTTCTCCCACCGCTCGTCGTCCACCGATGTGGGAAGCACCCCCGTCTCCAGAAGCTCCGCCCGGATGACGTCGCGGGCCGGAGGTGGAGACTCGTCGGGGCCGAGGCTCCGGACGTAGTGGGCCAGGCTCCAGAGCTCGTCGTCGGTGATGACTTCGGCCTGGATCAGGTCCGACTGGGACGGCATGGGCGTTCCGTCGATCCCGGTGCGCATCCGGCGGTAGATCTCCTCCACCGTGCTGCCGCCGTTGAAGAGCCAGGGCGTGGTGAGATCCCGGGCCCGGATGATCCGGTCCTGGTCGTCCTCGAGGGTGGGCGCGGAGGCCCCGTCGCCTCGACCGACGTCACCGTGGCACCGGTAGCACTCGATCCGCTCGTAGACCTCGGCTCCTTCCTCGAGCCGCTCTTCGGAGGACGCCGGCGCGTCACCGAAGTCCAGGGGCTCGGGTGAAGAGGAGCTCTCGAAGAACGGGGAGAAGCTCTTGACATAGTCCACCAGGGCCAACCGTTCCTGTCGGGAGAGGATCGCCTCCCACCCCGGCATCGTCGTCCCGGGCATTCCCTCGTCGATGACGCGTAGGATGTCCTCGTCGGTGGGCAACTCACCGCTCGCGGTCGACCTGATCTGGTAGACGGAGGTCGTGAAGTCCCGGGGCCGGGGGAGCATCCATTCGGCGGCCGGGCCCTGTCCGTCCCCCTCCACGCCGTGGCATCCGGCGCACCACTGATCGTACAGCTCCTGGGCGTCGACTTCGCCCTCCTGGGCCGCCAGAGGCACCGGACCGACGGGCAAAGGACCCGCGGCCGTCGCGCCCAGGATCGCGATGAGCGCAGCCACGGAGCCGATGGAGGGGATCGCCGGATGTGTTCCTCCGTCCGCCCTCATTCCGTCTCCCCTTCCACGAGGTCCCCCTCCGCCTCCTCCCAGGTCCGGGGCGTCCACCCCGTCTGCTCGTAGAGGAAGATGGTCACGGCCCAGATCTCGTCTTCGGTCAGAAAGTCCTCCCAGGCGGGCATGGCCGAGTTCCAGGGCGTACCCTCCGGCGGAAGCCCGGGCCCACCTTTGGCGATACGCCAGAACACGAAGCTCTCGGTGAGCTGGGCGATGGTGGCGCTGCTCTGGAAGTTGGCCGGAACCGGGTTGAGCCCGTCGGCGAAGTGCCCCCGCCCATCCAGAGGGTCTCCGTGACACGCCAGGCAGTTCTGATAATAGATCGCCACTCCCTCCTCGTAGTGCTCCTCCAGGGAGCCCTCTTCCCGGAGCGGGTTCTCGAGCCCCGTGATCCGGATCGTCTCATCCTGGAACTGGATCTGGCTCGGCGGGGCGGGGTGAATCGACCGTAGACCGACGGGCGCCGCCAGCGAAGGCCGGACCTGGGAGTAGACGCCCCATCCGACCGCCAGGGGGACGACGACGAGGAAGAGGGCCCGAAGGCCCTCCCGGTCCGGGGACTCGAGGGTCTTCTGGATCGGCTCCTTGAACTCCCGCCATCGCTCGCCGTTGGCGCTCACCCACAGGAGGACGGCCGCCACGACGACAGCCATGTACTCCAGAAGGACCGAGTCGGGCACGGGCGCGCTGTCCACGCCGATCAAAGGCGGAATGTGCGGGATGCCGAAATCGAAGAGGAGGTAAGCGAGCACCAGGATGACGATCGACTTCCCCAGCGGGTGCTTCAGGTGCGAGAGCATGGCGGCTACTCCTGGGCCGCGAGGTAATCGACGAGGACGTCGAGCTGGGCGTCCGAGAGGGTCTCACCGAAGGTGGCCGGCATCGTGCCCAGAAGAGATTCGTATCCCTCCGGAGCCTCGGCATTCGGATCGACGATTCCCCTGCGGATCTCCTCCGGGGTGCGCCGGGACCCGATTCCGTCCAACGGCGGACCGAGGTCCGTCCCCCGATCCCCCAGCGTGTGGCACCCCAGGCAACCGTTGGCTTCCATCATCGCCACGGGCTCCATGATCTCCTCCCCACCCGGCTCGGCTTCTGCTCCTTCCGGGGCGGGCGAGGATCCGGCGTCGGATTCCATGTCCTCTGCGGTGACGGTGACCTCGCCACCGAGGGATTCCATGTACGCGATGAGGGCCCAGATCTGATTGCCCGTGAGGATGCGATCCTGGGGCGGCATGATGTTCCCGAATCCTTCTACCAGGTACGCGCCGGGATCGACCATGGACTCGTAGAGATACTCCTTGCAGTCCATGCCGTCGACACGGTCGTCACAGCGTGCCCCGATGGGACCTTCGTCGTCATGGCTCTCCCGGAGGTTCGGTGCCCGGGTGCCCGCGCCGTGGCATGCCGTGCAACCACCTGCTCCCACGAAGAGGTCCTCACCCGCGGAAGCCAACTCTTCCGGGGTGACTTCGGCTCCGAAGGTCACGTCCTCGGGGACCTCGGATTCGAGCTGGGGAATGGCGTTCGCCACCCAGGTGTACAGGCCCAGGGTCGCCAGGACCGTGGTGAAGATCTTCAGGTTCGTGACCGTCGTGGATCCCATTCCTCAATCCCCCGTGGCGGGCTGGAGATCGGGGCCGAGGGGGGGACCCGTTCCCGGACGCTCTCTCTCGGCCTCGACTTCGGACACGTCGGCGATCACCGGCTTCTCGGCGAGCTGTCCGAGCCAGAAGATGAAGCCCACGAGGGCGAAGAAGACGAGGACGCAGAAGGAGATCATCTGGGCGGCGTACCCGAGCGCCGGCGTGGCCGCCTGCGCGCTGGTGTCCCGGATGACCTCGAAGACGTGCCAGTGCTGCCGGATGCCGCTCCGGGCGAAGCCCATGAGACCCATGAGCCAGGTGAAGCTCACACCCAGGATCAGGAGGGCGTATTGGGAGCGGGGAGGCATCTGACCCCAGCGAATGGCCCCCCGGGACTCGGCTCCCCTCATCATGGCGATGTCGATTGCCAGAACCGACACGATGGCGAACAGCACGGCCAGCACCTGGTAGACCGAGAACCCGATCCGGACGATGGCCGTGACGAAGTAGCCGTATACGCCGTAGAAGAGGACGATGGCCGCCACCACGGCGAAGATGATCCCCTGTACGATGCTCCCCATCTTCGCCCACGTGACCACCGGATCCTTGTTCGCCCTCCGGTAGAGGAGGAAGGAGAGGAAGGTGGTGAGGATCATGAAGTTCACCGCGGTGTTCTTGGCGCTCATGACCCCGAGGACCACCAGGAACGGATGGTCCGTCCCCCCCATGGCGGCGAGCTCGTTGCGGCTGGCGATCATGGTCCGGGGCGTGGCCCAGACGATCACCCCGATGACCAGGACGGCCAGCATGTATTTGATGTAGGGCTGGAAACGCTCGGCGCCGGGGATCCGCTCCATGCCCACCCAGAGGTAGTAGTTGCCGGCCAGGAAGAGGACGCCGATGAGGACGGCCTGGATGATCCAGAGCCAGGACATGAAGCCACCCATCATGGTGATCCCCATCTGCTGGTTGTACTCGTAGATTTCCCGGCCCAGGTAGTAGCCGGCGAAGGGGAGTAC
>JBKHJU010000270.1:0-4051 GCA_046537985.1 Longimicrobiales bacterium | reverse complement strand
GAGGGGCTGATCTGCCTCACGGGGTGCCGCCGGAGCCCCCTGTGGGCCGCCCTGGGGGACTCGGTGGCCGCCGCCGAGTCCCTGGCCCGTCGCCTGGCCCGGGCCTTCGGCCCCGGATCCCTCTTCGTGGAGCTCCAGGACAACCGGGTCCGGGGCGACGCCCGGCGTCTCCAGGCCCTGGGAAGCCTGGCCGACCGCCTGGGGCTGCCGGTGGTGGCCACGGGCAACGTCCACTACCACCGACGGGAGCGGCACCGCCTCCAGGACGCCCTGGTGGCCATCCGCACCCGGAGCACCCTGGACGGCTCCCACGCCGCCCGGCGGCCCAACTCGGAATTCCACCTCCGGCCCCCCGAGGAGATGGCCCGGCGCTTCCGGGAGCGGCCCGACGCGGTGCGGAACACCCTCCGGATCGCCGAGCGATGCCGGGCCTTCGACCTGACCGAGGACCTGGGCTACGCCTTCCCCGACTTCGAGGGGAGCGGGAGCGGAAAGACGGCGATCCGGATCCTGGCCGAGATCTGCCGCCAGCGCCTGGACGAGCGGTACCCGGCGCCGAGCCCCCGATCTACGAGCTCCTCCCTCGCCCGAGGCCGAGAAGCCGCCGTCCTCTCGGCTCCCGGGGGCGCGAGCCCGGGGTACGCGGGGGCCGGGGCCTCCGCCCGGGCCCGGAAGCGGGCCGAGGCCGAGCGGCGGCTGAACGAGGAACTCGCCCTGGTGGAGCACCACGGGCTGGGCGGCTTCTTCCTGGTCTACCGGGACATCATGAAGCTGGCCCGGAAGGCGGCCGCCCGGGTCCGGGGCCACGCTCCCCGGGCCCGATCGGGGCTGCCGCCGGGGCGGGGTCGGGGCTCGTCGGTCTCCTCCATCATCTGCTACCTCATCGGCCTCTCCCACGTGGATCCGGTGGAGACCGACCTCTTCCTGGGGCGCTTCCTGAACCAGGCCCTGGGCTCGGTGCCGGACATCGACCTGGACTTTCCCCGGGACATCCGGGAGGAGCTGATCCTGGCCGTCTACGACAAGTACGGCACCGACCACGCCGGCCTGGTCTGCACCTTCCCCACCTACCGCTTCAAGAGCGCGGTCCGGGAGCTGGGCAAGGTCCTGGATCTGCCCGGGGGCGACATGGAGAAGCTGACCAAGCTGGGCGGCGGGGGCTCGGCAGCGGCGCTGAGGGAGGAGCTGGAGCGGATCCCCGAGTTCCGGGACCGGGCCCACCTCCCTCCCTGGTCCCACCTGGCCGAGCTGGCCGAGGAGATCGCGGGCCTCCCCCGACACATCTCCCAGCACGTGGGGGGGATGATCATCTCGAGCCGCCCCCTCCTGGAGCTCGTCCCCCTGGAGCCGGCGGCCATGGAGGGGCGGGTGCTCTGTCAGTGGGACAAGGACTCCTGCGACGACGCCGGCTTCATCAAGATCGACTTCCTGGCCCTGGGAATGCTCTCCCTGGTGGAGGAGGCGGCGGACCTCATCGCCGAGCGGAGGGGCGCGCCCCCCGACCTTTCCCGCATCGACTTCGAGGACGACGCGGTCTACGACCGGATCTGCTCCGGCGACACGGTGGGCCTCTTCCAGGTGGAGAGCCGGGCCCAGATCCAGATGCTGAGGCGGGTGCGCCCCCGGAACCTCAAGGAGCTGGCCATCCAGGTGGCCATCGTCCGGCCGGGCCCCATCGTGGGAGGCGCCGTGAATCCCTACGTCCGGCGCCGGGAGCTCCAGCGGGAGGACCCGGAATTCGAGATTCCCTACGACCACCCCCTCCTGGCCGACGCCCTGGAGGAGACCCTGGGGGTCATCATCTACCAGGACCAGGTGCTGGAGGTGTGCCGGGACCTGGCCGGCTTCACCGACGGACAGGCCGAGGGGCTCCGCCGGGCCATGAGTCGGAAGCGCTCCAGGGACGCCATGGAGGAGTACTGGAACGCCTTCCTCCGGGGCGCCCGGGAGCGGGGGGTGGACGAGACCACGGCCCGGACCGTCTTCCGGCAGGTGGTGGCCTTCAGCGAGTTCGGATTCCCCAAGTCCCACGCCGCCGCCTTCGGGCTCCTGGCGTACCAGTCGGCGTGGCTCCGCCACTACCACCCGGTGGAGTACTACGTGGCGCTCTTCAACAACCAGCCCATGGGCTTCTACTCCCTGGACGCCCTGGGCCGGGACGCCCGGCGGAACGGGGTCTCCCTGCTGCTACCCGACGTGAACCGGAGCGACGTGCGGTGCACGGTGGAGCTCAACCGGATCGGAGAGGAAGAGAAGGGCGCCCTCCGGGTCGGCCTCGGCTTCGTTCGGGGGTGGGGAGAGGAGATCTGCGAGCGGGTGGTGGAAGAGCGGGAGCGGGGCGGCCCCTATCGCTCCCTCCTGGACTTCCTGCGCCGCACCCCGGCGGCCCTGAAGCGGCCGGCCATCGAGAACCTGATCTGGGTGGGGGGCTTCGACTCCTTCGGGCTCACCCGCCGGGAGCTCCTCTGGCAGGTGGGACTCTGGCTCGGCCCCGAGTCGGATCCGGACCGGGTCGGGGGACGGAACGACCATCCCCAGATCGAGATGGAGCTGGAGGACCCCTTCGCCGACCTCCCCTTCCCCGACCTGGACGCCACGGACCGGATGGTGGCCGAGTACCGGACCCTCCGCTTCGCCACCTCGGCCCACCCCTTCTCCCTCTTCGCCGATCGCCTCCCGCCGGGTACCGTCACCTCGAAGGAGCTCGCCGAGCTGCCCGACGGCGCGACGGTCACCGTGGCAGGCATCGTCACCGCTCGACAAAGACCTCAGACTGCCAAGGGATATACCTTTGTCCTGCTTGATGATGAGTATGGTAGCATAAACTCGATTGTGAAGCCGCGAATCTACGAGAAGCATCGGGCCACGGTCCGCATGGAGCCCTTCATCGTGGTCCGGGGACGGCTCCAGAAGGACGGCGACACCATCAACGTCATCGCCTTCCAGGTGTGGCCCCTGCGCCTGGAGGAGGACGGGGCGGAAGCCTCCTCCGGATCCGCTCCCGGCCCCCGGGGCGAGCCCGTCGAGATGCCTCCCGCCCACGAGTGGTGGGGCCCCGGAAAGGAGACCGGGGCGAAGAGTCGGTGGGGGAGCCGATCGGAGAGCCGGTCGGAGGGCGAAGCAGGGGCCCGAGGGAAGGACCGTGCGGGAGCGACGCGGAAGGCCGGCTCCGACCCCTTCCGCTTCCTCACCGCTCTGCGTCAGACGCCCCCCGGAGTGAAGAATTGGGGGTAGGCGAGAAGAGTCTCCGGCCCCGCGAGGATTGGAGCACGGCCGAGCTTCGGACACAGCAAGGATTCGAGCGGATCATGAGATCCGTCACCACCCCAGCCAGGAGAGACCATGCCGACAGGAACGACAGGAAAGCCGGTGAACGTCGAGTCCGTCACCGCCAACCTCATCACCGACGCCATCGAACCCGCCCTTCCCTTCTGGACCGAGGGGCTCGGCTTCACGGTGACCACGGAGGTCCCCGAGGGCGACCGCCTCGGATTCGTCATCCTCCAGCGGGACTCCGCCGACGGAGACCATCCCCTGGAGGTGATGCTCCAGACCCGGGCCAGCGTGGCAGCCGACGTGCCGGCCCTGGCCGAGGAGATCACCGGGCCCGCGACCCTCTTCCTGGTGGTGGACTCGGTGGAGGACGCCGAAGAGGCCCTCGTCGATCTCGGGGCCGAGGTGGTGATCCCCCGGAGGCAGACGTTCTACGGGGCCGACGAGATCTTCTTCAGGTCACCGGACGGGACCCTGGTGGGGCTGGCGGCGTTCGAGGAAGAGGGGTAGGAGCAAGGCTTGGATCCAGCCACGGAACGTCGATAGCTTGGTAAAAAGGAGAAAACATGAAGCTCTCGATCCAACTGACCGAAGCCCAGGAGCGGCGTCTCAACGAGATCGCGTCGCGACTCAACGTTCCTGCGCAATCCCTGGCGAAGGCGGCTCTTCGCGATCTGATCGAACGACCCGATCCCGAGTTCGATCAGGTAGCCACTCGCCTCATCGAGAAGAACAAAGAGCTCTACGAGCGGCTCCGGTGATCCGGTAACGCCTCGCC
>JBKHJU010000269.1:0-4051 GCA_046537985.1 Longimicrobiales bacterium | reverse complement strand
ACCCCGGACTCCTCTCGGCCTACGGCATGCTGGCGGCTCCCGTGACCCGGGAGCTCTCTCGAAGCCTCCTCGTCCGAGCCGACGAGGAGGGTACGGAACGTCGCATCCGTGAAGTCTTCGAAGAGCTGGACGCGAAGGGAAGGGAAGCGATGACCGCCGAGGGTGTGGATCCGGACCGCCTGTCCGTCACCCGGCGCATCGACGCCCGGTATCCGGGCCAGAGCTTCGAGCTCCGGGTGGAAGCCGAGGATTGGGCGGAATCCTTCCACCGGGCCCACGAGGAACGGTACGGCTACGCCCGGAGGGACTCCGCCGTGGAGGCCGTCACCGTGCGGGTCACCGTTTCCGCCCCCGGACCCGGTTTGGAGCCCGACCGGCTGGAGCCCGGAGACGCTCCCACCGAGCCGGACCGCATCCGGGTCCACCTGGGTGGGGGCTGGGAGCAGGCTCGACGGATCGAGCGAAGGGACCTCGGCGCCGGCGCGGAGGTGCCCGGACCCGCCGTCATCGTGGAATACAGCTCCACCACGTGGGTGCCCGGCGGATGGACGGCCAGCCCCGACGGATGGGGATGCCTTCACCTCGTTCCCGGATCCTGACTATCTTTGGCGAGCTCATGAGCGACACGACGAGAGACACTCCGACGGCCGAGGGTCGACGGGACGATTCCGGAAACGCTTCCAGGGGGAGCGGGGGCGACGGCGAGTCTCCCCCCTACCTCTGGGGTGTCGCCGCCGCAGGGGCGGTCTTTCTTCTATACGTCGTCACCCTGGCGCCGACCACCCAGTTCTGGGACACGAGCGAGTACATCGCCACCGGGCACATCCTCGGGATCCCCCATCCCCCCGGGAACCCCCTTTTCGTGGTCCTGGCCCGGGCTTGGGACATCCTCCTGACGCCCCTGGGGCTGAGCACGGCCGTGGAGATCAATCTCTTCTCCGCCACCATGGGCGCCATGGCCCACGGCCTCTGGTTCATGGTGGTCCACCGGATCCTGGGCCACTTCAGCGACCACCACTGGTTCCGGATCGGCGGGGCCTTCGCCGCCGTCCTGGTGAGCGCCACGGCGTTCACGGTCTGGAATCAGTCCAACGTGAACGAGAAGGTCTACACCGTCTCCCTCTTCACCATCGTGCTCCTGACCTGGCTGGCGTTCCGCTGGCGGGAGCACCTTGGCGAGGGGAAGGACGACAACATTCTCGTCCTCATGGTGTTCATCCTGGCCCTGTCGGTCGGAAACCACCTCATGGCCTTCCTGGCCGCGCCGGCCCTGGCCGTATTCATACTCTGGCTCCACCCCCAGTCGCTCCTGAACTACCGCCTCTACGTGGCGGGAGTGGCCGCGGTCCTGCTGGGGCTCTCGATCCACCTCTACCTCCCGCTGCGGGCGGCCCTCGATCCCGTCATCAACGAGGCCGATCCTACCTGTCGGTCCCTCGGAGGCGCCCTCACGAGCATCGTGACCTGGGGGCAGGCCGGGTGCGCCGAGCTGTCGGCGGCCCTGGCCCGGGAGCAGTACGACAAGCCCCCCCTGCTTCCCCGCCTGGCGCCCCTCCACGACCAGCTCGGCCACTACCTCCAGTATTTCAACTGGCAGTGGGCCCGCTCGCTGAACGGAACCGACGTTCTGCTGGGGCCCCTCCGCGTCCCCTTCACCTTCCTCTTCACGGGTCTCGGGATCTTCGGGGCCTGGGAGCACTACCGGCGGGACAAGGTCAGCTGGGCGTACATCTTCGTCCTCTTCGGCACCCTCTCGGCGGCTCTGGTCTTCTATCTCAACTTCAGGTACGGCTACAGCTATCCGGCCCCGAGCGACGTGGGGCTGGAGGGACGCGAGGTTCGGGAGCGGGATTACTTCTTCATCGCGAGCTTCTCGGTCTGGGGAATCTGGGCCGGCATGGGGGTCGCCGCCCTGTGGCAGAAGCTCGGGGGAGGAACCCGGACCGGACTTCTCCGGAGCGCTCCCGTCCTCGGGGTCGCACTTCTCCCCCTCATGCTCAACTGGAGCTGGGCGAGCCGCGCCGAGGACTACTCGGCTCGGGACTGGGCCTACAACCTTCTCCAGAGCGTCGAGCCGTACGGGGTCCTCTTCACCAACGGAGACAACGACACCTTCCCCCTCTGGTACCTCCAGGAGGTGGAGGGCATTCGGAAGGACGTGACGGTGATCGTCGTCTCGTACCTCAATACCGAGTGGTACGTCCGGCAGCTCAGGGGCCTGACCGAGCCCTGCGAGCCCGACGAAGATCCCCTGGAGGATCCGACCCGGATCATCTGCCAGCGCCCGTATGATCCCGGCGAGACGGAGCCCCTCTACACTGCGGAGGCGGGAGAAGGAGGAGAGGTAAGGGGGTCGACGACGGAAGCCGGCGACGAAGACGGCACCGGTCGGGTCCGTCTGATCGTAGACCGGCCGGTTCGCCCCCCCACCCGGGGAATCATCCCGCTGGACAGCGCGACCATCACCGAGGTGGCGGGGAGCTACGTGCCCCTGGATCAGGCCCAGGCGTATCAGGTGGGGAACATCCGAGCCCAGCTTTCGGCCGGCTCGGTGCTCTACCCGTGGCACCAGTTCGCCCTGGTGGTGATCGACTCGGCCCTGGGAGACCGGCCCGTCTACTTCGCCTCCAGCGGCAACGCCGCCGAGTCGCTCGGATTGAGCTCGAACCTCGTCCGGGAAGGCGTGGCGTTCAAGCTCTACGACGACTCCCTGGACGAGGAGACCGCCCCCTCGGGCTTCGTCTCCATGGAGGAGACGGCCCTGCAGTCGGTGACCGGACCGTGGTTGCACGTCCCTCGCACCCGCACGCTGGTGGACGACGTGTTCATCCATCGCAGCGGGCTACCACGGGCGTGGACCCACTGGCCCGACCACTCCACCGTCGGCATTCCGAACTACTACGCCTGGGCCAACTACTCCCTGGCTCAGGCCGCCCTCATGCAGGGAGACTCGACCACTCTCAGGTCGCGGCAGGAGAGAGCCGAGGCGTGGATGGAGCTGGGAGAGTGATGGACCCGTCAACCCCGGGACACGATTTCCAGCCGCCCCACACCACCCGGAAGGCTTCTGATGGAGGGGCGATCCCGATCGGCCCTGAATTCGAGGATCTGATCGAATCGCTCCGGCACGGCATCCACCACTTCGCCACCCCACAGGAGTAGGACCTGGGGAATCCGGTCCCGTAGGCCGCGCAGGACTTCCACGGACCGAATTCGGGCCTCCGGATCCATTCCCCGGAAGGTCTCGGCCACCAGGATCGACTCCAGGCGAGCCCCGGTTTCGACCAACTCGAGCGCCAGGGCCAGGTGGAGGGCGACCGCCGCTGTCGCCCGATCCTCCACCGTCACGGTTCCGGCCACCCGCCCGTCCTCCAGGATGTCGAGCCTGCCGCTCCCGTCGACCACGAGGCCGAGGATCCGTCCCCCCGAGATCCGGTTGAGAAGTGATCCGGCCGAGCGGGTCAGACGGCGCCCCTCTTCCCGGAGGAGATCGGCCCTCGCCTCACGAAAGGCTCGAAGCAGGGTGTTCCGCCTCCGCTCCGCGGCCCCGGGTCCGCCATCCGAGCCTCCTCGATCCGTCGCTGCGCCGGGGGTCTCCACCCCGTCCTTCCCCGTGCCGGCGGACCGTCCCGCCCCCTGCTCGTCTACTCCAGGGCGTTCTCCCGCGAAGGGGGTGGCCCGGACGTCCCCGGCCAGCGCCGCCAGCTCCTCCCGTCGCCCCCGGAGCTCGTCCCATTCCCGGAGCTCGAAGCGGCATCGCTCGAGTCGCTCGGCACAAGCCTCGACCTTGGACTGAAGCCTCACGGAGCGCCGCTCCAGCTCCTGGAGCTCTTCGGGCTTCGGATCGAGCTGCTCGCGACGTCGACGCCACCAGGTGCCGTCCTGGACGAGCCCGTCCCACTCCTCCTGGAGCTCGGCCATGACGACCCCCAGATGGTCTCCCAGGGAACGGCCGCAGAAGGGACAGGACCCCTCGGCTCCCTTCTCCTCCATCTCCCTCATCCGGGTCCGGAGCTCCCGGGCCTGGTTCCGGTACTGCTGCAGGTGGGTC
>JBKHJU010000268.1:0-4085 GCA_046537985.1 Longimicrobiales bacterium | reverse complement strand
GCTGGGACCGGAGGGGATCGAGGCGGAAAGGTAGGCCCCACGAAACCGCGAACGCATGAAGGCCCCGCCACCGAGCCGGTGACGGGGCTTCGCCGTATCTCCCTTCTCACTCGCCAGTCGACTGACCCCGGACCATCGTCCGTACCGATCTCCGGGAGCCCAAACCAAGTCGAAACGGCCAGCGAGCCCGAGCCTCGCTCGACCCGACGAACGTGGCCGACGCCCAGAGCCGCCCAGGCCCATCCTCGGTCCAGCGTGGTTCTCCGACCGTACAGGATCGCGATATCGCCGGATGATTCGGAGGTCTTGAAGATTTCGAAGTCCGAAGTGTGAGCACTGCGCAGGACGTAGTCTCCGCTTGAGTGAGAGAAGGCGAGCGACGCTTGTGCGCCAAATCCGCGAAGCCGTCTTCGATCTCGCTGGCTCCAGCACCGTGTCCGCCGGCGAGAGATATGAGCCGGAAGCGGGAATTCGGGTGACACCGCTACCTTCGGGAGGGATCGAGCGGAAGGATCTCGCCTCGGCCACCACCCACGTGGTACGTTTTCTCGTCGTATGGGCCGGAGGGCATGCCCTGGATGACCGACCGGTAAGATCTCGACGACCACGAGAGTCTGTGAGGAGAGCGGCCCCGCCGCCCCCGCCGCCCTCTCCGGTCGCGGAGCTTCGCCGTATGTAGCTTGACCTCTGGGCGGTTCCGCCCCATGTGTGTTGAGACCTCGGCACGGACCAGCCCCCCCGGTCCCACGGAGGTTCGACCCATGCCACGATGACACCTCCCGAGGGGAAGGGTCCGAAGATTCCAGATCTCCAGCTTTTACGGGCTGCATTTCACGCCCTCGGCGAAGGCGTGAGCCTCGCCGGCGCCGATGGACGGATCATCTACTCCAATCCGGCTGCCGATCGAATTCTCGGAGTGTCCGCGACGGATGCGCCGGCGGAGCGATGGGCAGACCACTACGGCGTCTTCCTACCCGATCGAGAAACGCCATTCCCCGCGGACAGGTACCCGTTGGTGCTGGCGAGCCAGGGTCGGTCCACGGACAACGTGGAGATGTTCGTCCGCAACGAGGCGATTCCCGACGGAGCCGTCATCTCGGTCACCGGTCGTCCGCTTCGCAATTCACATGGCGACATCATCGGGGCCGTGGTCGTCTTCCGTGACATCACGCGACTTCGCAAGATCGAGCAGCAGAAGCGAGAGCTGACGAGCTTCCTCGTTCACGACATGAAAAGTCCCCTCACCGCCATCCTGGCCAATTCCGATCTCGTCCTCGGATCCCAGTCCCTGGATGGGTTCGACCGTGACGCTCTGACCGACGTCCGGGAAGCCGCCGAGACGCTGCATCGGATGGTGCTCAATCTGTTGGACATTCAAGCTGGCGAGGACGGCCGATTGGATCCGGAGCTGACGGTCGTCTCAACCCTCGAGGCGTTGGAGGAAGTCGCGAGGGCTTCCGCTGGACGAGCGGGTGACGTGACGATTCGTGTCGAGCATTTCGGGGTGGGATCGGACCCGGAGGTTCCGGCGGACCCGGAACTGCTGCGGCGAATCCTGACGAACCTCGTGGACAACTGTCTGAAATACGGACCGTCCGACGGCACGATCTGGCTGCGGGTGAGGAAGTCCGGGGACGACGCAGTGTTGTTCCAGGTTTCGGACGAAGGTCCCGGAGTGCCTCCGGACTTACGTGGGGCGATCTTCGAACGGTACGCCAAGGTCGAACGAGACAATGCTCGCCGGGACCCGACGAGTCGAGGGCTGGGCTTGCGCTTCTGCAAACTCGCCGTCGAAGCACATCACGGCAGTATTTGGGTGGAGGACAATGAACCCAAGGGAGCGAGGTTCTGTTTCGAGCTCCCTACTGACCCGAATCCCACATGAACGACGAGCTTCGTTTGGATGAGCGGTTGTTCCGGGAACTCCTGGAGGCCGTCGAAGAGTCCGTTATCGTCCTGGATCGAGAGGGCCGCATCCGCTACGTGAACTACATGGAAGAGGGCTACGAGCTCGGAGACGTCATCGGGAAGGACGCGTCCGACTTCATCCACCCGGCTCACCAGGCCGCCCATCGGGACCGGCTACATCGGATCCTGACCCACGGTGAGCCGGAGCTGTTCGAGGTCCCGGGTCGAGGCGATCCGGGGGAGCGCCAATGGTACGCGGGGCGGGCCAGCGCCATTCGGCGGAAGGGAAGGGTCGTCGGCGTGCTGGTCGTCATGAACAACGTCACCGAGTTGCGCCGCGCCCGGAAGGAGGCGGGCCACCTCAAGCGGTTGCTCCCCGTGTGCCCGTGGTGCAATCAGAAGGTCCGGGTCAGCCCGGAGAAGTGGATCTCGTTGGAAGAGTATCTCTACTCCAGCGACGACCTATACGTGACTCACGGCATGTGTCCCGACTGCGGTATCGACATGGTGGAGGGATCGTGATCTCCGATCGCCGGACCCGCCGACGGGCCCCCAGTTCAGGTCACAGATCCACCGCCTGCTCGGTGGGAGGGCGGATGGCGGGATTCCACCGAGGCGTTGACCATCGAGGCGTTGACCATCTGTCCTGCTCCGGTGGCGGCCCTCCAGGACGGCGAGGAACGAGACGGTTGAATGTGAAGCAGGCCCCAGCGACCTTTCAGCTGAAGAAGCTCTGTGCCCTACGCGCCCTGATTCGTCCGCCCTATCCGTCGAGACGCCGAAGGCGGTAATCTCGCAAGTCGTTTACTGACAACGACGTCCCCGTAGCTCAGTCGGATAGAGCGACTGCCTCCTAAGCAGTAGGTCGCAGGTTCGAATCCTGCCGGGGACGCTTGATGAAAGCAGGCCCCTCAGCGGTGCAAGCCGCCGAGGGGCCTCTTTCGTCTTCCTCCGATCCCCGGTCGCTTCAAGTCATGTCAGACGGGAGGACGCCCTCGCAGCGCGTGAGCGATGCCGCTGATCACGAGCAGCACGAGGAAGATGAAGAAGAGGATCTGGGCGATGTTCGCGGCGGCCCCGGCGATTCCACCGAACCCGAGCACGCCGGCCACGAGCGCCAGAATCAGGAAGATGATGGCCCATCTCAGCATGGTCCCTCCTTCGTTGATTTCGCCTGGTTCGGCTCACGATCTCGATCGAGGCGAGCCTGCTGGCTGCATGGAGCGAATCGGCGACGTCGTCCGGGACTTCCTCCGGGACTTCCTTCTGCAATCAACATGCCGAAGCGCCTGATGGCGCCGTCGAGCGGACGAACACCAGGTCCGAATTCGTGTAGGTAATGCGGCGCTTCTCGAATCCCTGATCCCACACGGAGCACGCCACGCCATGAACCTCGTCTCCGCCCTCCTTCTCGCCGCGGCGTTCCAGCAGGCGGCCCCGACTCCGGAGGTCCGTATCGAGCCGTCGAACCCCCGGGTCGAGGTGGACCAGACCGTCGACCTGAACGCGGTGCTGGTGGACGAGAACGGCGAACGGGACTCCGTGGACGAGACGCGCGTGCGCTGGTTCGTGGTGGAGGGGAACGCGGTCGAGATCGATCCCCTGGGCCGGGTCGTGGGGGTGGAGCCGGGACGGGCCCGGATCGCGGCCGTCACGGGACAGGCGGTGGGCTTCACCGAGGTGGTCGTACCGGATCTGCCCGCCACCCGGATCGAGCTCTCGCTCCCGGAGGAGCCCCTCCTGTCCGGGACCAGCGCGCCCTTGACCGTGGTGGGTACGGACCGACTCGGCGGCGTGGTGGACGACTCGGCCCTCACCTTCCGGAGCTCGGACCCCTCGGTGGCCGGGGTGGACGAGGCCGGACGGGTATTCGCCCGGGCGCCGGGAAGTGCCCGGATCGAGGCGTCTTCCGCGACCGCCGACGCCAGCCTCGATGTGGAGGTGGCCCCGGCCGAAGGACTCGCGTTCGACCTTCGGCCCGGAAGCTCCAGCGTGCGAACCGGTGACGTCCTGCGATTCCAGGTGTCCGCCCGGCCCGAGGGCTCGTCGGGCTCGTCAGGCGAGGCACGCCCCCTTCGCCCCGCCTGGAGCGTGACGGGAGCGGGGGCGGCGATCCATGAAGAGGGGACCGACGGTGTATTCGTGGCGGAGGAGGCGGGGCGGTACCGGGTGACGGC
>JBKHJU010000267.1:0-4103 GCA_046537985.1 Longimicrobiales bacterium | reverse complement strand
CGCCTGGACGGCATGGACGAGCGCTTCGACGGAATCGACCGCCGCCTGGACCGGATGGACGAACGCTTCGACGGAATCGACCGCCGCCTGGACGGGATGGGGGAGCGCTTCGACGGGATGGATCGGAGGTTCGACGGGATGGATCGGAGGTTCGACGGGATGGACGAGCGCTTCGACGGGATGGATCGGAGGTTCGACGAGCAGCAGGAATCCACCTCCTCGGCCCTCGCGCTCCTGTCCAGGCGGGTCAACCAGATCGACGCCGAGTTGAACTGAGATCCGGCCGCTCTGAACCCGCGTCGCCAGCCACGGGTATAGGGATCCCGCGCCCACCAGAGGAATCCCGACAAAGAGCGAGAACATGGACTCCAGCGTCTCTCCCTCGAGCGACGGCCCCTCGAGCGACGCCCCCACCGCCGGCCTCCACCACGTCACGGCCATCTGCAGCGACGCGCAGCGGACCGTGGACTTCTACGTCCGGGTGCTCGGCCTGCGCTTCCTGAAGCGGACCGTCAACTTCGACGATCCCTCGACCTATCACCTCTACTTCGGGGACTACGTCGGACACCCGGGGACCGCGCTCACCTTCTTCGCCTGGAAGAACCTACCTCCGGGGAAACCGGGGGCGGGCCAGGCGGTGCGGGTCGCCTTCAAGGTGCCGGAGGGAAGCCTCGAAGACTGGCACGAGCGGCTCGCGGCGGGCGAGTGGCGTGGGCGATTCTCCGATTGGGACGCCGAGTTGTCCGAGCCCGAGGAGCGCTTCGGCCGCCGGATGCTCCGGTTCCGGGATCCCGACGGCCTGGGGCTCGCCCTCGTGGAGCGAGAGGAGGTGGCCGAGGATCTCCAGTGGGCCGAGGGCCCGGTCCCGGCGGGGTCCGAAGGCATGGCCATCGCCGGGTTCCACGGCGTCACGCTGGCCGAGACCGAGCTGGAGCCCGCGGCGGGGGTTCTCGTCGACGTCCTCGGCTTCCGGAAGGTGGCCGAAGAAGACGAGCACGTGCTGTATGCGGCTCGAGCACCGGAGGGATGGGGCGAGCCGGGCCGGCCGGGCCGCGATCCGGCGGGCGACGGTGGGCCTCCTCGTGACACCGCGGTCCGGCTCGGCCCCCGGGACACGGTGGTCGAGGTGGAGGCCGCGCCCGAGTCCGCGGCCGGACGGGTGGCCCAGGGCAGCATCCATCACGTGGCGTACCGGGCGGCGAGCGACGACCACCAGGACTCGCTCCGGGAGGGGGCGCGGGGCGCCGGCCTCGGGCCGACCCCGGTCATCGACCGTTACTACTTCCGCTCGGTCTACTTTCGGGAACCGGGTGGGGTGCTCTTCGAGGTGGCCACCGACGATCCCGGCTTCACCCGGGATCAGGATCCGTCGGAGCTGGGCGAGGGGCTCACCCTTCCCCCGTGGCTGGAGCCTCGCCGGGAGATGATCGAGGCTCACCTGGATCCGGTGGAGCCCCCGAGCGAGGAGGCGGTGAAGGCAGGGGCAGGTGAGGCCGTGGCGGGAACCGAGAAGGGAACGGACGAAGGAGCCGGGAGGGCGGACGGCGGGACGGACACGGGCGAGGTCGAGGAGGTGCGCTCGTGACGGGCCGGTCGCGGGCCGGCAGTGCCGGCTCCGGAGTTCCGACGCCCGATCCCGAGCTCCGGGACGTGGGGGAGCAGGGTCACACCCGGAAGCGCGTCGTCACCCACGGGGTCCCGGCCGACGAGGCGGAGGCGGCCGCCATCCTCATCCATGGTCGGGGCGGCTCGCCGGAGGGGATGCTCACCCTCGCCGGCGAGAAGCCCATCGAGGGGCTGGCGTGGATCGCCCCCCACGCCGACGGGAGCACCTGGTATCCGAAGAGCTTCCTGGCTCCCCTGGCCGAGAACGAGCCCTGGCTCTCGTCGGCCCTCGAGTGGCTTGAGGAGATCGTCGCCGACCTCGGCGAGAAGGGGATCCCGCCGGATCGGATCGGATTCGTCGGATTCTCCCAGGGGGCGTGCCTCTCCACCGAGTTCGTGGCCCGACATCCGCGGCGCTACGGGGGCGTGGCCGCCCTGAGCGGGGGTCTCGTCGGGCCCCCCGGATCCGACTTCGAGGAGCGGTTCGGGCTGGATCTGGAGGGCGGATCCGGGAGCTCCTCGTCCGGGAGCTTCCCGTCCGAGACGTTCCCGTCCGGGGCCGGGGTCGGGTCCGAAGGAGGGAGCGAGAGAGGGAGCGGCGGACGGAGTGGTCGTCGGAGTGGCGGACGGAGCGGTGGACAGCGCGGCGAACGGAGCGGCGGACGGCGCGGCGGACAGCGCGGCGAACGGCGCGTGGGCCCGGGCTCCCTCGCCGGCACCCGCGTCTTTCTCGGATGCAGCGACGTCGACCCTCACATCCCGGAGGAGCGGGTGCACGAGACGGCCCGGATCCTGAAAGGTCTCGGCGCCGACGTCGACGCGCGGATCTACCACGGGATGGGTCACACGGTGAACGAGGAAGAGCTTGCCGAGCTCGGCTCGATGGTGAGCGCCCTGGTGGAGTGACCGTAGGACGGGCCTCCGGAGGGGTAGCGCGGGGCCCTCGGCTGTCGGAGGCACGACTCCGTGGTGGCCGGAACAGTCCTTGCGACTGCTGAAATCGAGGCGAATGATTCGTCGCCCCCGATGGGGGTTCGAGGCTCCGTATCGTGACCGAAGAGCGAGGATGCGAATGCAAGCAGCTGGCACGTTGGCCCGGGATCGAGGTTCTACGGAAGATCGCCGAGAGAATGGGGAGCGGCGGAGCGGCGAGGACCGACGCTCCGGCCGGGATCGGCGCGGGCCCCACGATCGCCGGGTCTGGGTTCGCCGAAAGAGCGAGCTCTTCGGACGGGTCCACGCCAACGTGCCCACCTCCGATCGTCGCAAGGCGGAGCGGAGGAGTGACGAGGATCGCCGCTCGGCCGGGGATCGGCGAGACGGAAGGGATCGGCGATCGAGCGGGGACGCGGCGGGTTGAGGCGGTGGACCCGGGGGAGCCGCGGAGGATGCACGTCCGGGGCGGACCGGGCGGCTGGCTGGAGCTCGCGTCCCGGGGCTGCCCGAGTCCGGCGGATGCCGTGTTGTGCCGGCACAACACTTCGTGGGTGTGACGCGTCGCGGGGGTCGGATCTGACATCTGAATGAAGGGCCCGAACCCCGGTTCAGCGGTGAGAACCCCTTGATTGAACCACGCTGTGGACTGGCACGCCCCCTGCATCGTGTCATAGCCGGACCGAACTCATGCGAAAGGAGCCGAGAGGGTGAGAATCCGATCGAAGATCGTGTTGTGGTCTGTGACTCTGGCGTTCCTGGCCGTGCCGGCGCTGGCGACAGAAGCCCACGCCCAGGACACCAGGAGCGTCACCCTTCGGAGCCTCTCGGATGCGGTCATCGGGTCGTACGACCAGGGCCGGTACTACGTGGGACCGTACGGCTTCCAGGTCGGATCCGATCCGGGTTCGTCCCTCTGGGACTTCTACTGTGTGGATTTCACGCGGGCCGTCCACAGGGACGAGACGTTCGAGGCCCACTTCACCTCTCTGGCTGGGACGGACTTGAGCAGCACCTACAAGAACTCCCTTTCCACCTATCAGATGGCGGCCTATCTGACGAAGAAGTTCGATGAGGTCCCCGAGGATCAGTGGGGCGAGCTTCATGCCGCTATCTGGAGGGTCACGGGAGAAGCTCCGACCGGTGGGGATGCGTCCGATCCCCTCGTGGACGATTGGGTCGCGGAGGCCGAGGCCAATTACGGGAGCGTCGATTCCGAGTACTGGACCGTCGTCACCGACGTCTCGGGTGACCGTCAGGAGTTTCTCACCTACACCACTCCCGAGCCCACCTCCATGCTCCTGCTGGGCACCGGCCTCGCCGGCGTGGCATGGTTCCGTCGCCGTAGGGATGGCGGGGTGGAGGTCGAAGGCGACGACCAGCTCGCTTAGCAGCGGGCCCGGATGTCTTCGTCTTCCAGCGTGGATCGCTTGAGACGGTCCCGGATCACCGGGGCCGTCTACTTCATCGGGGCTCTCTGTCTGCTGTTTCCCCTGGTGGACCTCGTGACGAACGTGTGGCCGCTTCGCGTCGGGGACGTCCAGTGGCGATACGGGGCCGTCGGT
>JBKHJU010000266.1:0-4110 GCA_046537985.1 Longimicrobiales bacterium | reverse complement strand
GGGAAGGGTCTCCTCCCAGAGGATCTCCCCCGTGGCCTTGTCGTACGCCCGGAAGACGTCCCCCCACATTCCCTCCGGAATCCCTCCGTGGACATCGCTCCCCTCGCCGACGAAGAGGAGGGTGCGGGTGACCAGGGGGGCGGGCCGGCTGGCGATCCCCAGGTACCCCCGATGGGGAAGGTCCGGCTCGTCCAGGATGGGATGGTGGCGGGGACCCCGGCCGTTCGGGGTCATCCACACGTGCTCCCCCCGGTTCATGTCGATGGCGGTGATCCGGCCCCACGGCGGCTTCACAAGGGGGAGGCCGTCGAGGTACGGGGCGTCGCGGCGGGGGCTGTAGTAGCGCATCTCGGCGCCGTCGCGCGTGGCTTCCGCGATTCGGTAGACCCTGGGCAGGGTGTGGGAGACGGCGTAGTACCAGCCGGTCTCGGGATCGAAGGCTCCGGTGTTCCAGTTGGCGGCTCCCCAGGATCCGGGCGCCAGGAGGGTGCCCCGGTTTCCCCCCGCCTCGTCGCTCACGAGGGTGGGCGGGGTGTAGAGGGGTCCGATGGTGAAGGAGTCGGCGACGGCCCGGGCCCGCTCCCGGAGCTCGGGAGTCAGGTCCAGGAGATCGTCTTCGGCGATCCCCACCCGGTCGAAGGGGAGCGGCCGTGTGGGGATGGGCTGGGTGGGCGAGAGCTCTTCGCCCGGGATGTCCGAGGGCGGCACGGGCCGCTCCTCGATGGGCCAGACGGGCTCGCCCGTCTCCCGGTGAAAGGCGAAGAGGTAGCTGTTCTTGTTCGGCTGCATGACCGCCGGAATCCGCTCGCCCTCCACCGTGACCTCGCCGAGGACGGGCGGACCCAGGTTGTCGTACTCCCAGACGTCGTGGTGGACCATCTGGAAGTGCCAGATGCGCTCCCCGGTCCGGGCGTCGAGGGCCACGAGGCTGTTGGAGAAGAGGTTGTCTCCCGGCCGATGGCCGCCGTAGTAGGCCGCCGTCGGCGCCGAGAGGGGGACGTAGACGATGCCGAGGTCCTCGTCGGCGCTGAGGCAGCACCAGGAGCCCAGGTCTCCCGACCACCTCCACGCCCCGTTCGTCCACGTCTCGGTGCCGAGCTCTCCCTCCCGGGGCACCACGTGGAAGGTCCAGAGGTGCTCCCCGGTGCGGACGTCGAAGCCCCGGACGTCCTCCGGGGGCGTATTCCGCCATACGTCTCCCGAGTCGCCGGCACCGTCCAGGGTGCCCCCGACGACGATTACGTCGCCCGCCGTGATGGGCCCCGAGCTCCAGCGGAAGCTCTCGGCTCCGGACGGAACCAGGTCGACGCGCCCGCCGTCTCCGAACTCCCGGATCGGAGCTCCGGTGGCCGGGTCCAGTGCGTGGAGCCAGGGGCCCCGGACGGCGAGGATGCGGGGGGCCTTCCGGCTCGCGACATTCCCGCTGTCACCGTCCGCCGACAGCTCCTCGCCCGTCTCTTCTCCTTCGTCGTTCGCCTCCGCCCAGTACGCCACCCCCCGGCTGCTTTGACCCGTCAGTCCTTCCCGGGACCGCTCTTCCGGCTCCTGGGTCCAGACCGTCTCCCCCGTGCCGGGATCGAAGGCCTCGACGAAGCCCAGGGCGTTGGGGGCGTAGAGGAGCCCGTTCACGTGGATCGGGGTGGCGCTCAGGTAGCTGGACACCGGGAGATCCGGCACCCCCTGCAGGTAGTCGGAATCCACACCGGGGCGGCGCCAGACGATCTCGAGGCGGTCCACGTTCCCGGCGTGGACCTGGTCCAGGGGCGAGTAGCGCTGGAAGGCCCGGGTGCCGCCGAAGTAGGTCCAGTCGCCGTCGAGAGCGGTGGAGGCGGCGGAGGCCTCGGACGCAGCGGAGGTGTCGGCGCTGGTGGGCGTCTGGGCCGCCGCCGGACTCGAAGGCGCAGCAGTGAGGGAGAGGGCGCCGACGACGACGCCCGTCAGAAAGCCGACGGAAGATCGAGCCGATGCCCGAAGGCAGGCCGATGCGTGAGGGCACGCCGATGCTCGACAGCGGGCCCATGCTCGAAGGCGGGAGGAACGGCGGAAAAAGGGGATGACGTCTTTCCGGATTCTCCGTCTCATGATCCCTCCGGCTCGGGGAGGATCCGAGAATAACCCGGCCGGATCCGGGTGTCACGGAAGGGGTGTCACGGAAGGGATATCACGGAAGGGATATCACGGAGGGGATATCACGGAGGGGTCTGCTGTCGGATCGATCCGACTGGCCCCGAACTGGTCGGGTGGAACGCTTGTCCACCGAACCTGGAGCCGTGGACCCATGGATCTGCACCTGAAAGGCCTCAGCGCCATCGTCACCGGAGCCAGCAGCGGCATCGGGCGAGTTACCGCGGAAACTCTCGCCCCATCGAGGCGGCCGTGGAGCTGGCTCCGGAGGGAATTCGGGCCAATCCCATGGGGAGCGATGACGAAGGGTGTGCAGATGTGAAATCATGGACACGCCCATACACCGGCAGGTTGCGGGTCCCGCCGTGGGCCGCGACGATTTCCGTCGATTGCCTTTTCTATCCGGCGTTCCGCGCCCCCACGAGTCCCGGATCCCGAAGCGTGCGATGGTGGTCCGCACCGGAGCGAGCATGCACCGACTGAAGCCCCTGTTCCTCTCCGTGTCGTGGCTGGCCGTCTCCTGGTCCGTCGTGATGGCCCAGACGCCCGAGGCCGAGGCCCGGGACTCCGACCGTGCCGCCGACCGCCCCGCCCTCCGCATCGACGACCCGCCGCCGCCCCCGGCCGGATCCGCCATCACCCAGGAGTACCGGGACGGTGCCACGGTCCGGGCTTTCCGGGTGGACGAGCCCCTGGAGATCGACGGGGTCCTGGACGAGTCGTTCTACGAGCGGACCCCACCCGTCACCGAGTTCGTCCAGGCGGTGCCGGTGGAGGACGGGGAGCCCAGCGTCCGGACCGAGGCGTGGATCGGATTCGACGACGAGAACGTCTACGTGGCGGCCCGCCTCTACGAGCCCCGGGGGCCCGACGGATGGGTGGCCAACGAGATGCGTCGCGATGCGGCCCAGCTCCGCTCCAACGATCACTTCGCGGTCTTCTTCGACACCTTCTACGACCGGCGCAACGCCCTGGCCTTCAGCTCCACGCCCATCGGCGGGTTTTCCGACTTCCAGATCAGCAACGAGGGGAACCCCAACATGGACTGGAATCCGGTGTGGGAGACCCGCTCCGCCGAATTCGACGGGGGATGGACGACGGAGATGGCGATCCCCTTCAGCCAGCTCCGTTATCGGCCGGGTCGGGATCAGGTGTGGGGCATGCAGATGCGACGCTCGGTGCTCCGTGACAACGAGTGGATCTTCCTCCGTGCCCTCCCGCTGTCGGTGGGGGCCCAGGGCACTGGGGCCACGTTTCGCGTTTCCATGTACGGAACGCTGGTGGGGATCGAGGCGCCGCCGTCCAGCCGCCGTCTCGAGGTGAAGCCCTACGGGATCGCCGGCTCCCGGACGGACATGACGGTGACGCCCGAGGTCGCCAACGACGGCTACGCCGACGCGGGCCTCGACGTGAAGTACGGGATCACCGAGAACCTCACCGCCGACCTGACCTACAACACCGACTTCGCCCAGGTGGAGGTGGACGAGCAGCAGGTCAACCTGACGCGCTTCTCCCTCTCCTTTCCCGAGAAGCGGGAGTTCTTCCTGGAGAGCCGGGGAATCTTCGACTTCGGGTCCGGTGGAGGGTTCGGCGGCGGAGGAGGGGGAGGCGGAGGAGGCACGCCCACCCTCTTCTACAGCCGGAACATCGGGCTCCAGGGTGGGGACGTGGTGCCCATCCTCGCCGGGGGTCGGGTGACGGGAAAGGTGGGATCGTTCGATGTTGGAGCCGTCAACATCCAGACCGACGACGAGCCGGCGGTGGGGGCCGAGGGGACGAACTTCTCGGTGGTTCGCCTGAGCCGGGACGTCTTCGGCCGGAGCAGCGTGGGCGTCCTCTTCGAGAGCCGAAGCCGCTCCCTCGTCTCCTCCGGGTCCAATCAGGCCTGGGGCGTGGACGGCTACTTCGGGCTGACCGACGACCTGAGCGTGGTGACGTACTACGCCCGGTCCCGGACGGAGGGCCTCAACGGCCTCGACGCCAGCT
>JBKHJU010000265.1:0-4133 GCA_046537985.1 Longimicrobiales bacterium | reverse complement strand
GACATGCTCCTCACAGCAGGGACTCGCGACCCTCGAGCCGGGCGACGTGGGCCACGTCCTTGTCCCCGCGCCCGCTCAGTGAGACAAGAATGGGACCCGCACCCTCGTATCGTCCACCCTCTTGGAAGACCCAGGCCAGTGCGTGGGCCGACTCGAGCGCCGGAATGATGCCCTCGAGCCGGGACAGCCGATGGAAGGCGTCCAGGGCCTCCTCGTCGGTGACGGAGACGTACGTGGCCCGCCCGGTGTCCTTCAGATGGGAGTGCTCGGGGCCCACGCCGGGGTAGTCCAGCCCCGCCGACACCGAGTGGGCCGGGGCCACCTGGCCGTCCTCGTCCTGGAGAAGATAGCTCAGGGCACCATGGAGGACGCCGGGAGTGCCCACGGCCAGGGGAGCCGAGTGACGACCCGAGTCCAGACCCTCGCCGGCGGCCTCGACGCCCACCAGCTCCACTTCCTCGTCTCCGATGAAGTCGTGGAAGATTCCCATGGCGTTGGAACCACCCCCGACGCACGCCACGACCGCAGTCGGAAGACGGCCCGCCCGCTCCAGCATTTGGCTCCTGGCCTCCCGCCCGATGACCGACTGGAAGTCCCGGACCATTCGGGGAAAGGGATCGGGCCCCACCACCGAGCCGATGATGTAGTGGGTGTCGTCGACGTTCGTCACCCAGTCTCGCAGGGCCTCGTTGGTGGCGTCCTTCAGGGTCCGGGTTCCCGCCGCGACCGTGCGGACCTCGGCTCCCAGGAGCTTCATGCGATAGACGTTCAGGGCCTGGCGCTCCACGTCCTCCGCGCCCATGTAGACGACGCACTCCAGGTCGAAGAGGGCGCACGCCGTGGCCGTGGCCACTCCGTGCTGGCCCGCCCCCGTCTCGGCGATGATCCGGCGCTTTCCCATTCGGCGGGCCAGCAGGGCCTGGCCGATGGTGTTGTTGATCTTGTGAGCGCCGGTGTGGTTCAGGTCTTCCCGCTTGAGGTAGACCGGCACGCCCACCACCTCTTCGACCCGGGTCGCCCGGTACAGGGGTGTCGGCCGCCCCACGTAGTCCTCGAGGAGCCCCTCGAGCTCCGTCCAGAAAGCGGCGTCCTCCGAGGCCTTCCGATACGCCTCGACCAGCTCGTCGAGGGCCGTCATCAGGGTCTCGGGCACGTATCGCCCGCCGAAAGCCCCGAAGCGCTCGAATCGTCCGACCGCGTCCGGGGCGGAAGTCGCGCCCGGTGCCGCGGACGAGCCGCCGCCGGAGCCGGAAGGGGAGGGGGACCGGGAAGACTCGGGCGAGCCGGAAGGGTCGGAGCGGAAAGAGGGCGAGGTGGGGGTGGATGTCATGAGACGGCTTCTATCTGAAGATGGCTTCTGTCCGACTGAAGATGGCTTCTGTCCGAAGGCGGCTTCTGTCCGAAGATGACGTCCATGGGAGAAACGGGCTCTCAGGTCGCGGTGACGCTTCGAGCCGCCCGAACGAACGCACGCACCTTTTCGGGATCCTTGACGCCGGGGCGCCCCTCGAACTCCACCCCCGAGCTCACGTCCACCACGTCGGGGCGGAGGAGGTCGATGACCACTCCCACATTCTCGGGGGTGAGACCTCCCGCGGCCACCAGCTCCGTTCCCTCGGGAAGTCTCTCCCGCATCTCCGCCACCGCCCTCCAGGGGAAGCGCACTCCGGTACCCCCGAGCCGTTCGGGGTGCCATCCGTCGAGGTGAAACGCATCGACGAGCCCGCCGAACCGCTCGACGGCCTCGGCCAGGTCGCGGGCCTCCCGGACTCGCACCGACTTCCAGATCTCCCAATCTCCCGCCTCACGCAACCGCTGGACGTCCTCCGGCGACTCGTCGCCGTGGAGCTGGAGCCCCCCCGCCTTCAGGGACCGGGCGTGCTCGGCCAGCCGGTCGGGATCCCGATCCGCCGTCACCAGGACGAGGGGCACGTCGATCCCGTCCCGCAAGGTCCGGACCGCCTCGGCCGATACGCTTCGGGGACTCGTGGGAACCATGACCACTCCCAGATACCCGACCCCGGCCTCGACGGCCGCACGGGCGTCGCCGGCCCGGGTCAAGCCGCAGAGCTTCACTCTGGGGATCACGACGCGCTCCGGTCAATCACGGTGGTCTCGGCGCGGTCTCGGCGCGGTCTCGGCGTGGTCTCGGCGCGGTCTCGGCGCGGTCTCGGTCGGCCCGGCGCGGACTCGGATAGTTCGGGGCGGTCACGGCATGCTCCAGGGAATCGCGGGATCGTCGGTAGGATCGCCGAACGATCCTCGGGATGCATCGCGGGCCCGCTCCGTTCAGCTCCGTCCTACCCGACCGTGGCCCGCCAGTTCGCGCACGGCCGCTCCGGGATCCGCCTGTCGGAGCAGCGACTCGCCCACGAGGACGGCGTCGACTCCCGCTTCCCCCAGCCGGGCGACGTCGCCGCCGGTCCGGATCCCCGACTCGGAGACCAGGACCACGTCCGGAGGGATGCGATCGACCATCTCGAGGGTGATCTCGAGCCTCGTTTCGAAGGTGGAGAGGTCCCGGTTGTTGACCCCCACCACCTCGGCGCCGGCGTCCAGGGCCCGCTCGAGCTCGGTTTCGTCGTGCACCTCCACCAGAGCGGCCATCCCGAGCTCTCCGGCCTTGTCCAGGAGCTCGGAGAGCCGGTCGTCGTCCAGGATCCGGACGATGAGCAGGACGCAGTCGGCACCCGCGCCCCGGGCCTCGGTGACCTGGACCGGATCGATGACGAAGTCCTTGCGCAGGACCGGAAGCTCCACCTGCTCGCGAACGGCCCGGAGGTCGTCGAGCTCCCCTCCGAAGTACTCCTCGTCGGTGAGGACGCTGACGGCCGACGCTCCTCCCTCCTGGTACATGAGCGCCAGGCCGGAGGGGTTCAGCCCGGGACGGATGTCGCCGGCTCCCGGGGAGCGCCGCTTCACCTCCGAGATGACCGCCACCTCGGCACCGTCGGCGCCCACCCTTCGAAGGGCCCCGGCGAAATCCCGGGGATCGGGAGCCGACTCCAGACGAGCCTCGATCGCCCCTTCCCACTCCAGGAGGCGCGCGACCTCGGACCTCTTCGACGCGACGATCTCGTCCAGGATGCTCATGGAATCACGGTCCGGATCAGCATGGGCGTGCAATCACGGGCTTGCGTTTCGGTGAACTTTCGGGTATCCTGATTCGGTACTTCTTCGGGCCCGGCGCATCCGATCGACGCCGCCAGGGTCCGCGTCCCACGGGCCTCTTCCGGGAGAGACGATTCATGCCGCTCACGAAAAGGCAGAAGGAGATCCTGGACCACATCGAGTCGTTCCTCGAAGAGCACGGCTACGCGCCGAGCTTCGAGGAGATTGCCGAGGCCTTCGGGTATTCGTCGCTGGCCACGGTCCACGAGCACCTCTCCAATCTGGAGCGCAAGGGCTACATCCGGAAGGCATACAACGAGAGCCGTTCCATCGAGGTCGTGCCCCGCTCCAACCCCGGCGACGGCTCCGCGCTCCCCCTCCTCGGCAACGTCGCGGCGGGCGTTCCCATCGAGGCCGTCCAGCAGGAGGAGACCGTGGCCGTGCCCCCCGACATGGTCCGGAGCGGGCGGAACCACTACGTCCTCCGGGTCCAGGGCGACTCCATGATCGACGAGCAGATCCGGGACGGGGACTACATCGTGGTCAACTCCCAACCCGTGGCCGAGAACGGAGAGATGGTGGTCGCCCTCGTCGACGGCGAATCCGCCACCGTCAAGAAGCTCTATCGCGAGCCCGGGAACCGGATCCGGCTCCAGCCCGCCAACCCGGCCGTGGACCCCATCGTCGTCGAGGCGAACCGGGTCGACGTCCAGGGAATCGTGGTGGGCGTGGTCCGCAAGTACAACTGAATCGAGCGCGGGATTCGACCAGGACACACCCCACACACCCGAACGCGAGACACCCAGCCATGCGCACCACTTTCGCCGTAGGACGCCTGACCCCCCGCTCCGCCGAAATCGTCCTCCTGGACGCGCCCGACGAGAGCGCGCCAGGCCAGCAGGATCCCTTTCCCGGGCCCTGGAAGCTCCAGGCCCTCGTCACCCGGCTCCGGGACCGCCGGGCGACGAGGGAGAAGGCAGGCCGCCGGATTCACTGAGGAGGGTCTTCGGCGGGTATTCAGC
>JBKHJU010000264.1:0-4133 GCA_046537985.1 Longimicrobiales bacterium | reverse complement strand
AGGATCGGGTGGCCGAGGCCGACGACTGGATCCGGGCCGCGCCCAGTGAGCGGGAGTTCTTCGACGCCGGAATGAACTCGGAGCTCCTGGAGCGGGTCGCCGAGGAGACGGGAGGACGGTTCTACACGCCGCCCACGGCGTCCAGCCTTCCCGAGGATCTCCGCTACACCGGATCCGGGGTGACCGTGGTGGAGGAGCGCGACCTCTGGGACATGCCGGCCCTTCTCCTTCTTATGGTACTCCTTCTGGGGGCCGAATGGTCGTACCGCAGGGTCCGGAGGCTGGCATGACGGCGCGACCCGTCCGGCCGTTCATCTTCACCTGCTTCCCCTTCCCGCTCGCGTTCTCGGCCCTGGCACTCGCGGGCGCGGCGAGCCTGGCACTGGCTGCCCCGGCCGTCCCGGGGGCCGAACCCCTCCACGCCCAGGAGAGCCGCGTCCTCGTGGTGGAAGGCCTCGCCGGTACCCCGGATATGGAAGAGCGCTTCCAGCGTTGGGCTACCCGTCTCGTCGACGCCTCGGTCGACCGCTTCGGGCTCGTTGCGGACAACGTGATCTACCTGGCGCCGGATCCGGAGGTGGATCCGAGCCGGATCACCGGGGAGTCCAGGGCCGAGAACGTGGAGAGCACCATCCAGGAGATCCGCGGCTCCCTGGACGAGGACGACCGCCTCCTCATCGTCCTCATCGGTCACGGCACCTTCGACGGGGAGGAGTCGCGCTTCGCCCTCCCCGGACCCGACCTGACGGCCTCCGACTTCGATCGCCTCCTGGAAGGGTTCCCGGATGGATCGGTGGCCCTGGTGAACACCGCAAGCGCCAGCGGAGCCTTCCTTCCGGTCCTCTCGGAGCCCGGACGCGTGGTGATCACGGCCACCAGCAGCGGACGGGAACGGAACGCCACCGAGTTCGGGGGCTTCTTCACCGAGGCGCTCGCCGCCGAGGGAGCCGACACCGACCAGGACGGAACCGTCTCCATCCTGGAGGCGTTCGTATACGCCCGAGCCGAGGTCGAGCGTCATTACGACGAACAGAACCTCATGCTGACGGAGCACGCCCTCCTGGACGACAGCGGGGACGGCGAGGGGAGCGACGAGCCCTCCAGGGACGGCGAGGACGGGAGCCTGGCCTCGGCCTTCGTGCTGGAGCCGTCCCCCACGT
Source organism: Longimicrobiales bacterium (assembly GCA_046537985.1). Lineage (GTDB taxonomy): Bacteria > Gemmatimonadota > Gemmatimonadetes > Longimicrobiales > Gaopeijiaceae > JBKHJU01. The sequence continues at coordinate 2,973 of JBKHJU010000264.1, read as the reverse complement.
CTCTGGCCGAGGGCGATCCGGAGCTCCGGGCCCTCTACGAGGAGCGACTTGCCCTGGAAGAGGAGGTGCGGGATCTGAACGCCGTCAGCGACCAGCTCGACGCCGACGAGTACGAGTCTTCCCTCGAGTCCCTCCTGCTCGAGCTGGCCGAGCTGAATCAGCGGATCCGGCAGATCGAAGAGGGGGCGAACCCGTGAGGGCGGGGACCTCGCCCGCAGGTTTCCGGGGGGCGACCTCGACGAGCGCCTGCGCGCTCCGGACGCCTACGCCCTTCTCCCCGTCCGCGGGGCGGTCGTGGACGGCGGTTCTCACGGTGTTCCTGGCCCTGCTCGTCACGCTCCCCGTCTCGATCCGGGCTCAGGAGTCCGGCCGGGGGCTGGCGGCGGCCCTGGAGGCGGAGAGGAGCGGTGAGTACGACCGGGCCATCGACGCCTTCGAGGATGCCATCGACGCCTTCGAGGACGCGGAGGACCCGGAGGCCGCCGCCGAGGCGTGGCGAGGCCGGGTCCGTGCCCTCTCTCTCGTGGGACGGTACGAAGAGGCCGAGGAGGCGGCGCGAGAGGGCCTGGACGCCCTGGGCGGCGTGGGCCTCTGGAACGTCCTGGGCGAAGTCCTGGAGAAGCGGGGCCGCCTCGAGGAGGCAGCCGAGGCGTATCGGACCGGTGCGAGCGGTCAGGGGATCGACCGTCTGGAAGCTCGCCTCAACCTGGCCATCCTCGAATTCCGTCGGAGTTCCCGGGAAGACGCGCTCGAGACCTTCGACTCCTTCATCGACGTGTACAACCGGAATCGCGACTTGACGGCCCGGGAGCTGACCGCGGTCGCCACGGCGGTCCGCTATCTGGGCCGGACCGATCCGGACCTGTTCCAGGATGCCCTGAGGGCGTACGACGAGGCCGTGGAGGCCGACCCCGACCTCCTGGAGCCCCGAATCCTCACCGGGGAGCTGTTCCTCGAGAAGTATCAGAGCGGCGAGGCCCAGAGCACCTTCCAGGAGGTCCTCGACCGGAATCCTCGACACCCGGACGCCCTGCTGGGCATGGCCCGGGCCCTGAACTTCGACAACGATCCGAACGCCGTGCCCACGGCCCGGCAGGCCCTGGAAACGAATCCACGCCACGCGCCCACCCACGCCTTCCTCGCCCGAGTCTTCGCGGAGCTCGAGCGCTACGACGAGGCCGAGGCCGCGGCCCGGGAGGCCCTGGACGTCGATCCCACGTCCCTGGAAGGGCTCTCGGCCCTGGCCGCCACCCATCATCTGGTCGACGACGCCTCGGCCTTCGAGCGAGTCCAGGCCCGGGCCGACTCCATCTACCCCCGGAACCCGACGCTCGCCCTGACCGTGGCCGAGATCTCGGCGACCCACCGTCGCTACCTGGAAGCCGTGGACTTCGCGTCCCTGGCCGTTCGTCGCGACTCCGGAAGCTGGCAGGCCCTGGGCAACCTCGGCCTGAATCAGCTCCGGGTCGGGGACGTGGAGATCGGCCGGCGCAACCTGGAGCGCGCATTCGAGGGGGACCCGTACAACCCCTGGTTCAAGAACACCCTGGACCTCCTGGACACGTGGGCCGATTACGACACCCTGAGCACGGAGCACTTCGACATCGTCGTCCACGGGGACGAGATGGACGTCCTGGGTCCGTACGTCGCTCGCCTGGCGGAGGACGCCTACGACGCCCTGACGCTGCAGTATCAGCACGATCCGCCCACCCCCATACGCCTCGAGGTCTACCCCAGCCACGCCGACTTCTCGGTGCGGACCGTGGGACTCACGGGCCTGGGGGCCCTCGGAGTGAGCTTCGGGAACGTCGTGGTGCTGGACTCGCCCACGGCCCGGGACCCCGCGTCCTTCAACTGGGCATCGGCCCTCTGGCACGAGATCGCACACTCGGTCCACATGTCTCTCTCCCGCCAGCGTGTGCCCCGGTGGTTCTCCGAGGGACTGGCCGTCGAGGACCAGCGCCGGGCGCGGGACGGGTGGGGCCACGGAGCCAGCGTGGCGTTCCTCCAGGCCTTCAACGCCGGGCGCCTTCCCCCGGCCAGCCGGCTGAACGACGGGTTCATGCGCCCCGAGTTCCCCGAGCAGGTGGTCCTCTCCTACTTCCAGGCTTCCCTCCTCTTCGACTTCATCGAGGAGGAGTGGGGCTTCGATGCGGTTCGGAGGATGCTGAGGGGCTACGCCGGAGGTGCTACCACCGAAGAGCTCCTCCCCCGGATGCTCGACCTGGACGTGGAGGAGCTCGACGACCGCTTCGAGAGCTACGTGCGGGAACGATACGCCGGCGCCCTCGAAGCGGTGACCATCGACGACGAAGCCCGCCCCCCGGCGCCCCCCGACGAGGGCGTCCTGGCCGAGCGGGTCGCGGCGGATCCGGACGACTTCGGGGCGCGGATGCAGCTCGCCGCCGTCCTCCGCTCACAAGGCGAGCTGGACGCCGCCGCGGAGCACCTGACCGCTGCCCTGCGCCTCTTCCCCGACTACGCGGGGAACGACGGTCCCCACTGGGGACTCGCCCAGATCCGGCACGAGCAGGGGCGACCGGAAGAGGTGGTCCGACACCTGGAAGCCCTCCGCTCCATCAACGAAAGCCACCTTCCCGGTGCCCTACTGGAAGCCGAGACCCGGCACGAGTCCGGCGACCTGAACGGCGCCGCAGAGGCCCTGGAGCGAGCCATCGAGATCGCCCCCTTCGAGATGGAGGTCCACCGGCGCCTCGCCGCGGTCTACGGCGAGCTGGGTCGCTGGGAGGACGCCGTTCGGGAGAGAGAAGCCATCGTCGGGCTCGCCCCGGTCGACATGTCCACGGCGTGGTACGACGTGGCACGAGCCCGCCTCGAGGCCGAGGATCTAGAGGGGGCTCGGGAAGCCGTCCTCCGGGCCCTGGAGCGGGCGCCCCGGTTCCAAGAGGCCCTGGACCTGCTCATGGAGATCCGGGAGCGGAGCGCGCAGCCCGCGGGAGCGGGGGCCCGAAA
>JBKHJU010000263.1:0-4142 GCA_046537985.1 Longimicrobiales bacterium | reverse complement strand
GGACCTTCCGGCGCGCCGGACGATCGTCCCGGCGGTGGTCGATCGGACACTCCCGTGGAGCCGACGACCACCACGCCTTTCGATCCGGTCATGGGAGAGGTGGATCTGGTGGCCCTCCGGGCCAACGTCCGCTGGTGGCTCTCCCATCCGGTGCGGGGCGTGGTGGTCGTCGGCTCCACGGGAGAGTCCGTCTTCCTCGACGACGAGGAGCGGCGATCCATGGTCCAGGCTACCCGGAGCGTGGTCCCACGGGATCGCCTCCTCGTTGTCGGCACGGGGGCCGAGTCCACCCGGGCCACCATCCGTCGCACCGGGGCCGCGGCCGAGGCCGGGGCCGATGCCGTTCTCGTCATGCCTCCGGCCTTCTTCCGCGAGGCCATGACCCCGGAGGTCCTGCGGATTCACTTCGAAGCCGTGGCGGACGCGTCTCCCGTTCCCGTCATCCTCTATCAGGTTCCCCTGCGCTTCTGCACCCTGGAGCTGGCCACCGGCCTGATCCGGGCCCTGGCAGAGCACGAGAAGATCGTGGGCCTGAAGGACTCCCGGGGAGACCTGGCCCTGGTTGGCCGGCTGACCGAGAGCTGCCCTCCCGACTTCCGGATCCTGGTGGGAAGCGGCGCTCATCTCTACGCCTCGATGGAGCTCGGCGCCCGGGGCGGGATCCTGGGCGTGGCCAACCTCCTTCCGGAGGCGTGCACCTCTCTCGTCGACGCTTTCGAAAAGGGCGATCACTCCCTGGCGGGTCGCCTACAGGAGCGCATCGGACCGGTCCACGAAGGGGTGGTGTCCCGCTTCGGTGTAGCCGGGGTGAAGGAGGGCTTGGATCACCTCGGGCGGGCCGGCGGGCCTCCCCGTCCTCCGTTGCAGCGTCTGCGCGGCGAAGATCGCACGAGGGTGGCCGAAATTCTGGACAGCTCCGGAGCGGTCGGCTCCGGTTGATCGCCACCGGCCCATCCTCCTTGTTGACACCCCACGAGGGGGTTTCTAGCTTTTCCCAAAGGATGAACGATTGAACGGCCCGTCCCCCCAGCGGACGGGCTTTTTTCGTGTCCATCGCGTGTCACCCCGGGTCCGCCGGCCCGCCGGCCGGGCGTTTCTCCCCCGAGCCCGGGACACCGTCTTCAGGAGTCTTCGTCCGTTGGCTGCAAGAATTCAGGAAGCCCGCTGTCTGGTGGTCGTCGGCTGCCAGTGGGGAGACGAGGGGAAGGGCAAGATCGTGGACGTCCTGGCCGAGGACGCCGACATCGTCGCCCGGTATCAGGGGGGGGCGAACGCCGGCCACACGGTCCACGTGGGTGAGGACGAGTTCATCCTCCACCAGATCCCCTCGGGGATCCTTCACCCGAGCAAGCGCTGCCTTCTGGGCAACGGTGTCGTCCTGGACGTCGTCCAGTTCCTGGAGGAGAGGGACCATCTTTCCCACCGGGGTGTCGAGCCCGAGGGGCGGGTCGGGGTCAGTCGGCGAGCCCACCTCCTGCTCCCGTACCACAAGCTCCTGGATCGCACCTCCGAGGCCAGCAAGGCCGAGAAGATCGGGACCACCGGGCGGGGAATCGGTCCGGCGTACGAAGAAAAGGCCGGCCGCCGGGGCGTCCGGGTGTCGGATCTGGCGGATCCGGGGAGACTCCGGTCCCGCGTCGAAGCCTCGCTGGAACGGGCCGGAAGCGTCATCCGGGAGATGGGGGGCGAGGTGCCCACCGACCTGGAGCGGGAGGTCCGCGAGACGCTGGAGGCGGGCGAGGCCCTCCTGGCCCTGGCCACCGACACCGGCCTCGAGATCCAGGAGTCGGTGGACGCCGGGAAGAAAGTTCTCCTGGAAGGGGCCCAGGGCACCGCCCTGGACCTGGATCACGGGACCTATCCCTTCGTCACCTCCTCCAACACCACCGCGGCCGCCGCGGCGACGGGCGTTGGAGTCGGGCCCACGCTCCTGGATTCGGTGGTCGGCGTGGTGAAGGCCTACACGACCCGGGTGGGGAACGGCCCCCTGCCCACGGCTTTCGAGCCCGCCATGGACGAGAAGATGCGGGAGCTGGGGAGCGAGTTCGGCGCCACCACGGGGCGGCCCCGGCGTTGCGGCTGGTTCGACGCCGTGCTCGCCCGGTATTCGGCCCGGGTGAACGGGCTGACCGGGGTGGCCGTGACCAAGCTGGACGTCCTGGACACCCTTCCGGAAGTCAAGCTCGCCGTGGCGTACCGCACCCCCGACGGGGAGACCGGGGAATTTCCCGCCGACACCTGGTCCCTGGGCGGCGTGGAGCCCGTCTACGAGACCCTGCCCGGTTGGGAGAGCCCCACCACCGGGGCCCGCTCCCTGGAGGACCTCCCCACCAACGCCCGGGCCTACCTGGACCGGGTCGAAGAGCTCATCGGCGCTCCCATCCAGCTCGTGTCCGTGGGAACGAAGCGCTCCCAGATCATCGAGGTGGCTTGAGGGCCTGCAGGACACGTCCTATCTTAGCATGCTCTATGCCGTTCGACTCCAGGGATCATGTTCGAGGAGCTGAGCAACAAGCTGGACGACGTCCTCGGCAAGTTCCGTCAGCGAGGAAAGCTGACGGAGCCGATGATCAAGGACGGGCTCCGGGAGGTGCGTCGCGTCCTCCTGGAAGCCGACGTCAACTACAAGGTCACCAAGGACTTCCTGTCCCGGGTCCAGGAACGGGCCGTCGGCGAGGACGTCCTGAAGTCGGTGACGCCGGGCCAGCAGATCGTCAAGATCGTCCACGACGAGCTGGTCCACCTCATGGGGGGCGGGGACGAGCAGACGGGAATCCGGTGGGCCTCCAGGCCCCCCACGGTCCTCATGCTCGTCGGGCTGCAGGGCTCGGGCAAGACCACGACGGCCGCGAAGCTGGCGAGGAGGATCGCCCGTGAAGGGCGCTCCACCATGCTGGCCGCCTGCGACCTGTACCGTCCGGCGGCGGTGGACCAGCTCCAGCAGCTGGGTCGGCAGATCGACGTTCCGGTCCACGCCGAGGACACGGACCAGGACCCGGTGGACGTGGCGAAGCGGGCGCTGGACGAAGCCAGGGAACGGAACCGCTCGGTCCTCGTCGTTGACACGGCGGGGCGGCTCCAGATCGACGAGCCCATGATGGACGAGCTCCGTCGCCTGGAAGGGGAGCTGGATCCCCAGGAGATCCTGCTCGTGGCCGACGCCATGACGGGACAGGAGGCGGTGCGGATCGCGGAGGGCTTCGACGACGCCCTGGGACTGAGTGGAGTGATCCTTACGAAGATGGACGGCGACGCCCGGGGTGGCGCCGCTCTCTCCATCCACGGGGTCACCGGAAAGCCCATCAAGTTCGTGGGTGTGGGCGAGGGAATCGACGATCTGGATTCCGCCGATCCCGAGCGCCTGGCCGGACGCATGCTCCAGATGGGCGACGTGGTGGGACTGGTGGAGCGGGCCCAGCGGGCCATCGACGCCGACGAGCAGGCCCGACTGGAAGAGAAGGTCATGGGGAAGGGGAAGTTCACGCTGGAGGACTTCCTCACCGCCATGCGGCAGGTACAGCGGATGGGACCCCTGGATCAGATTCTGAAGCTGATTCCCGGGATGGCCGGGAAGATTCCCACGGCCAACATGGACGAGAAGAGGATGAAGCACATGGAAGCGATCATCCTGTCCATGACCCCGGAGGAGCGGCGGAACCCGAAGATCCTGAACGGGTCTCGGCGCGTCCGGATCGCCAAGGGAAGCGGCCGACCGGTCAAGGAAGTGAATCGCCTGGTCAAGCAGTTCGACCAGATGCAGCAGTTCATGAAGCAGATGAAGAACATGAAGGGACGAACGCCGTTCCCGGGCGGCGGCATGCCCGGGATGCCCTTCTAGGAAGCCTTTTCAACACAGGCAGGGAACATGTCAGTCAAGATTCGACTCCGGCGGACGGGCCGGAAGAAGCAGGCGTACTACCGGATCGTCGTGGCCGACTCGGCCAAGGCCCGGGACGGACGGGTGGTCGAGACTCTCGGCTACTACCAGCCCCTCTCGGAGCCGGCGCGGCTGGTCCTCGATCTGGAGCGGGCCGACGAGTGGGTCGAGAAGGGAGCCCTTCCGTCCGACACGGTCCGGACTCTCATCAACCGGGCCCGGAAGGGCGGAGACGCGAAGGTCGTTCTGGGCGAGGAATCCGAGG
>JBKHJU010000262.1:0-4143 GCA_046537985.1 Longimicrobiales bacterium | reverse complement strand
GTCGCACATCGAGACGTCACCAATCCATCCCCACCTGAACCGAAGATCGCCGAATGGAACGCGCTCTCCCGACACTACGAGGACGATCGCCCCGAGATTCACGACCCGTCACCGGGGGCGGCGCGCTCGGGACGAGGCTCGCCCCATCACTCGGACATGCTCCTGGATCCCCGGTCAGGGGCCGTTCCCGGCCCCGCCGGAAGCGGCGCCGCGGGACACGTCCAGCAGATCGAGGATGGGGCCGCCGGTGAGGGCGGCGCTCCCCGTCCGGATCCTCCCCACCACGTGGATCCGCTCCAGCGGCATCAGAGCCTCGACCTCCGACAACCGCTCGGGCGGGACCGAGACGTAGACGAATCGCGTGCTCGCTCCCGTGGAGCGGGTGAGAAGATAGGGCTCTCCCTCGAAGAAGTCGGTCCGGACGGACTCGGCCTCTTCTCGGGAGATGAACTGGAGAGGCCACGATACGACCCGTCCCCGATATCGGTCCGGGTTCTCGGCCACGTCTTCGGGCTCGACGTCGGTCAGGACGGTGGTGTCGCCGGGCACACCGTCCGTGTCACCGTCGGGCATCCACGCCCAGCCCTCCACCCGCACCCTGGCCCAGCTTCCCTGGCGACCCAGGACCCGGACCTGGCTCCCCGGCGTGCCTCGGGCCAGGGTGTCGCCGTCGGGGGCCGACAGGATGTCCAGGCCGTCGGGACCCACGGTCCTCCATCCCTCCGGGGGGGATCCTTCCTCGGGAACGTCCTCGCTCTCCCCACCCGCCTCCTCGTCCACTTCCACCGACGGCCGCCAGATCCACGCCGTCCGACGAACCCGGGTCCAGGAATCCCCCCGCTCCACCATCTCCAGGAGAGTGCCCTCCTCCAGCCGGGCCAGGATGGTCCCCTGGGGCTCGACGCGCAGGTTCTCGCCCCCGTCCGAGGAAATCAGTAGATCGAAGCCCTCGCGGTCGGTGGCTTCCAGGGAGGGATTCCACATCCAACCCGAGAGGGTGGCCCGAACCCACTCCCCCTCGTTGCCCACGACCCCAAGGACCGTCCCGGGCCGAACCCTTCCCAGGAGCGCTCCGTTGGGCTCGGCCCTGAAATTCTCCTCGGCGGTGACGGTCGCCGTCTGGGCATGGAGGGATGCGCCGATTCCGGCTGCGGGGGCACCTACGAGGGCCACGGCGAGGAGGAGGAGGGGGAGGGACAGGATCGTGGTCCCGGACAAGACGCGCTGAATCATGGCGATACGACGGACACCTCACGTTGGAGGAGCGGGATCCCGACGAAATCTGTTCCAGCCCGGGATGGTCGTCAATTTGCCCTCCCGCCCCGAGGTGCCGGCGACACCGCCCCTGGAACACGCTCCAGGAAGTATACTGCGTTCCACCCCGGGAAGATTCGCGACCGGTTGCTGCCGGGGCGCACTTTCAGGTAGCTTCGAGGCCAGATTCATCCGTCGCCCCGAGCCCGTGATCCACTTGACCGTGACGCGGGATCGGCCCGCCGACGCCACCAGTTCCCGGACCGGACACACCGAAGACACGAATGAGCCGCACGAAGGCACTCCTCGTCCCCACGATTCTCTGCGTCCTCTTCCTGTCGGACCAGGCACGGGGCCAGGACATCGCGTCCCCGTACCGCTATATCGAGGCCACACATGAAACAGGGATCTTCGCCGGAATCCTCTCTCCGGGAACCGGTCAGCTGGAACTCGGTCCCGAGGAAGGCCCCACCGTGGGAGCTCGGTACGCCATCGAGCTCACGGGACCTCTCTCCCTGGAAGGGGTGGGACGGACCCTGATCACGGAGCGGAGCGTGCGGGATCCCCGGCGGGCCGAAGGAGAGCGGGTCCGGGGCACCGCCGACGTCTACCTCACCTCCGCCGACATCCGGTTGAAGTTCAGCCTGCCGGGTCGCCGTACCTGGAACGGGCTCAGCCCCTACGTGTCGGCCGGCGGAGGCGTCGCCTTCGACCTGGGTCCGGCCCCCGCGGCCGACCAGGAGCTCCTCGCGGAACACCGCTTCGACTTCGGGACCTCGTTCCTGGGCCTGCTGGGCCTGGGGGTCCGATGGATCCCCCGGGACAACCTGCAGTTCCGGGTAGACGCCGAGTTCGACCTCTGGCAGCTCGACACTCCACCTGGATACCTGACGGAGGAGAACGTGGACCTGTTCGAGACTCCACCGCCGGAAGACGAGTGGGTGAACGCCCTGGGCGTCACCATCGGAGCCGCCATCCGCTGGTAGGCCGGCCCTTTCTGTCGGTAGACCGGCCTTTTCTGCCAGACCAGGTGTTCCGATGACCGATTTCGAGACCCTCGAGGCCGACTGGCTCTCCGTCGGCGAGGCCATCGAGGGCACCCTCTCCCACGCCCGCCCCCTTCCGTCCGAGAGCGTCGAACTCGAGGCGGCCCCGGGACGGGTCCTCGCCCGAACCCTGGAGGCCCGGGTCACGCTTCCACCGTGGGACAACAGCGCCATGGACGGCTATGCGGTCCGGGCCGTGGACGTGGCCGGCGCGACCCCGAAGGATGCCGTCGAGCTTCCCGTGGCCGGGGTGGTTCAGGCCGGTGACGAAGCCCCTGCTCGGCTTCCGGAGGGTGCGGCGCTCCGGATCATGACGGGCGCTCCGGTACCGAAAGGAGCCGACTCGATCGTCCGGGTCGAGGACACGGACGGCGAGCGGGAGGTGGAGGGTCGGATCCGCATCTACTCGGATCGGGACGCAGGGCGCCACATCCGTCCGGCCGGCCGCGACGCCCGGGAGGGTGACACCGTGGTCACCGGGGGAACGACCATCGCCTCCGGTCAGATCGCCGTGCTGGCCTCGCAGGGCTACGCCCGGGTGCCCGTATACGGGCGCCCCCGTGTCGCCCTCCTTCCCAACGGCGACGAGCTCGCTACCATCGAGGAGTTCGACGAGGTGGCCGCGGGCCGAGCCGTCCCCGAGAGCAACGGCCCCACCCTGGCCGCCGCGGCGCGGGGGGCGGGCGCCGAGGCCCGGATCCTCCCCATCGCACGCGACGAGCCCCGGAGCATCCTGGAACGCCTCGACGAGGCCGTGTCGGCCGACGTTCTCGTCACCATGGGAGGAGCCTCCATGGGCGAGGCCGATCTGCTCAAGCGGGTGATGTTCGAGCGCGGCTACCAGCTGGACTTCTGGCGAGTCCGGATTCGGCCCGGAAGCCCGTTCAGCCTGGGCTTTCTACCCCGGGAGTCCGCATCGGAAACCGCGCCCTCCGGACGGGCCGATGTCCGAGGCAGGCGCGCGCCCGGGCTCCTTCCCGTCTTCGGCCTCCCCGGAAACCCGGGTTCCGCCTACGTCACGTTCCAGCTCTTCGTTCGCCCCTTCCTCCTGGCCCTGGCGGGCCACCGGCGGATCCACCGACCCGTGGTCCGCGCCCGAATGGCCGAGGCCCTGGAATCGCCGGGGCACCTGACCCACTTCTTCCGGGTCCGACTGTCGGAGGGTGCCGGAGGAGACGATGGATGGACGGCCCACCTCACCGGCCCCCAGGGATCGGGGCTGGTGCAGAGCCTGGCCCGGGCCGACGGGCTCGCCGTCGTGCCCGAGGACACGGTGCGAGTGGAAGAAGGCGAAGAGGTGCGAGTGATCCTTCTGGGCGAAGGTCCGGGATGGCGCGAGGACCCAGGATACTGACGGCGGCGGCGGGGCTCCTCGTGAGCCTCGGATCCATCACCGGGTGCGCCATCCCCCGCTGGCCCGTGGAGGCGCCCATGACCTCCCCGTTCGGAGTCCGATGGCGGGGAGTTCTTCCCGAGATCCACCGGGGCGTCGACCTCCAGGTGCCGGTGGGAACCCCAGTTCGGGCCATGGCCCCGGGCACGGTGCGCTTCGCTGGGACCATGAGTGGCTTCGGCCAGGTGATCTGGCTGGACCATGGAGAGGCCGTCATGTCCGTTTACGCCCACCTCTCGGAGATCCGGGTCCGGCAAGGCCAGGCCCTGGACGGCCAGCCGATCATCGGGCTGAGCGGGGATTCGGGCAACGCCGAGGCACCCCTTCTTCACTTCGAAATCTGGAGGTGGGGCCGGGAGCAGGACCCGGTGCCCCTCCTCGGGGGGCCTCCGGGCCCCTGATATGGAAAGGGCCTTCGTCAAGTCCCTCGATGTAGGGTCGACCCGAGGC
>JBKHJU010000261.1:0-4153 GCA_046537985.1 Longimicrobiales bacterium | reverse complement strand
CCTCCTCCTCGAGGATTCGCCAGACCGTGTCCGCCGCCGTCGGGTGTTGCATCTGTGGGTGCTGTATCTGTGGGTGCTTCATCTGCTTCCGCCTCCGGGTTCCCGTGTCCATCGAAGGGCACGCCCCGCGTCGTGTGGCGGGCCTGCGTCGTGCGCCGTGCGTCGTGCGCTGTGCTTCCGGTTCTTATGGGCCGACTCGAGCGGGAACCCGTGGGGAAAAAAGAAAGCGGGCCCCGGCTCTCGGGGCCCGCTTCCTGGTGCGTTCTGGTCGTCCCTCTGGATCAGAACTCCGGCATCCGCACCCTGGCAAACAGCCCCCTTCCACGGACCTCGCCTACTACGACGAGGCCCCCGACGAGGAGGCTGGCTACGAGAAGGATGGAGATGGCGCTGATCATGGTCGAAGGGTGTGGCGAGGGGTCGGCTCCTGTCAAGGGCGGGGCCGGGGCCGATGGGAGATGTCGACCTTGACATCCCTCGTCCGTGCTCCTAACTCTCGTGGCACCAGCGGGATCTCGGCCGGAGGCGCGCAGGGCTCCGGTCCACCGCGCCGACGATCTCCGACACATCGTACCTCGACTGGAACCCATCGGTCCGTGAATCGAATGATCCCGAGCCGCCTGGACCTCCGACTTGGAAGCCTCGTCTCGCTCGGCCTCGGGCCGAGGGGAGAGCGGCCGTGCGGAGGTGCGCCCGCGTGACGGATTGATCACGCCAGGCACCGGCTCCGGGCCCTCTCCCAGGTGGAGAGGGCTTTTTTGTTGTTGTAGAATTGTGCATCCCGTCCCCGAGTGACGCTCCGGTCCCGGATCGGAGGAGGAGGAGAGAGACCATGGCACACATTCGCGTGTTCGACACGACGCTGCGTGACGGCGAGCAATCTCCCGGCGCCACCATGACGTCGCCGGAGAAGCTCCGCTTGGCCAAGGCCCTCGCGTCGCTCGGCGTGGACATCATCGAGGCCGGATTCCCGGCGGCTTCTCCCCAGGACCTGGAAGCGGTCCGGACCATCGCCCGGGAGGTGAAGGGGCCGGTCATCACGGCCCTGGCCCGGGCCCACGACGACGACATCGATCACGCCGCCGAGGCGGTGGAGGTCGCCGAGAAGAAGCGGATCCACACCTTCCTCGCCACCTCCGAGATCCACCTCACCCACAAGCTCCGGATCAGCCAGGAGGAGTGCCTGGACCGGATCGGCCGGGCCGTGGAGCGTGCCCGGAGCTACGTGGACGACGTGGAGTTCAGCCCCGAGGACGGGACCCGGACCGATCTGGACTTCCTGTGCCAGGCGGTGCAGGTGGCGATCGACGCCGGCGCCACGACCGTCAACATTCCCGACACGGTGGGCTACGCCTTGCCCCGGGACTTCCAGGAGATCTTTCGTGCCATCTACGACCGGGTGGACGGGGCCGAGGACGTGATCTTCAGCGTCCACTGCCACGACGACCTGGGGCTGGCCGTCGCCAACTCCCTGGCCGGGATCGGGGCGGGGGCCCGCCAGGTGGAGTGCACCGTCAACGGCATCGGCGAGCGGGCCGGGAACGCCTCCCTGGAGGAGATCGTCATGGCCCTCCGGGTCCGTCCGGACCTCGGCGACTTCGAGACGAAGATCAACACCGAGCGGATCTATCCCACGAGCGAGCTGCTGACCCACCTCACGGGCCTGCGGCCCCAGCCCAACAAGGCCATCGTCGGCGCAAACGCCTTCGCCCACGAGGCGGGCATCCACCAGGACGGGATGCTCAAGGAGCGCATGACCTACGAGATCATGACGCCCCAGATGGTGGGGGCTCCCGACACCAAGCTGGTGCTGGGCAAGCACTCCGGACGCCACGCCCTCAGGAAGCGGTACGAGGAGATGGGCCTGGAGCTCGAGCCCGGTCAGCTCGACCGGGCCTACCGCCTCTTCGTCATGCTGGCCGACCAGAAGAAGCAGATCCTGGACGAGGATCTCCTGGCCATCTACTACGACGGCTCCATGGAGGACGTCCCCCGGGTCCACCACCTGGAGTTCCTGGAGGTCGTCTGCGGCATGTCGCCCTCCCGGGCCCACGTCAAGTTCCGGAAGGACGACGGGCCGGTGAAGGAGGCCCGGGGCGAAGGAGACGGCCCCGTCGCGGCCGCCGTGGCGGCCATCGACAAGCTCACTCCCGAGGATACCACCCTGGAGAGCATGGACATCCACGCGGCCACGCCCGGACGGGACGCGGTGGGCGAGGTCCACGTCCGGGTGAAGGTGGCGGACAACGTCTTCACGGGGCGGGCCGCCTCCACCGACGTGGTGGACGGCGTGGTCCGGGCGGTGCTGAACGCCCTGGACAAGGCCGAGTACGCCCGGACGCTGGAGAAGGAGGCCGGGGATCGGTCCTTCGAGGGGGCGCCCCGGTCCGGGGTCTGATCGAGGAGTCGCCGTCGCCTTCTGCGCGCAAGAGCGACCGCGAGAGCGAGACGGGGGACCCCTATCCGCCTACCCAGTATTGCGGGCGAGGGCCGTGGGGACACGAGCACACAGATACGAGATCGAGAGAAACGAAGGCATAGAATGGCGAACAGCATGAAGATCGCGGTCCTTCCCGGCGACGGGATCGGGCCGGAGGTGACCGACGTGGCCATCCGGGTGCTCCGCGCCGTGGCCGAGAGGACGGGCCGGACGCTGGAGGCCGAGACCCATCCCGTGGGGTGGACGGCGGTCCAGGAGGCGGGAGATCCCCTCCCGGCGGCCACGGAGAAGGCGTGTCTCGACGCCGACGCCGTCTTCCTGGGCGCGGTGGGGAGCCCCGAGGCCGACGACGCCCCGAAGGAGCATCGGCCCGAGACCGGGCTCCTCCGCCTGAGGCAGCTCCTGGGGTGTTACGCCAACCTCCGGCCGGCCCGGGTCTCGGAGGCCCTGGTCAGCACGTCCCCGGTCCGGGCCGACATCGTCCGGGGCACGGACTTCCTGGTGGTGCGAGAGCTGGCCGGCGGGCTTTACTACGGCGAGCCGCGGAACGAGGGTCCCGAGGAAGGGGACGATCCCGCCGTCAACACCCTCGTCTACCGCCGCTCCGAGGTGGAGCGGATCGCCCGGGTGGCCTTCGAGGCGGCCCGGACCCGGCAGGGGAGGGTGACTTCGGTGGACAAGGCCAACGTGCTGGAGGTCTCTCGCCTCTGGAGGCGGGTCGTGGACGAGGTCGCCGCCGACTACCCGGACGTGGAGCTGGACCACATGCTGGTGGACCGGGCCGCCATGGAGCTGGTGCTCCGCCCCACCCGGTTCGACGTCATCCTCACCGGCAACCTCTTCGGCGACATCCTGAGCGACGAGGCCGCCGCCGTGGTGGGATCCCTGGGCGTCCTCGGGTCGGCCAGCCTCGGCGGCTCGACGGACCTGTACGAGCCCGTCCACGGCTGCGCCCCCGAGCTCGCCGGCCGGGACGTGGCCAACCCCATCGCCGCCATCGCGTCGGTGGCCCTCATGCTCCGCCACACCTTCTCCATGCACGAGGAGGCCGACGCGGTGGACGACGCCGTGGAGGAGCTCCTGGCCGAGGGTCGCCGCACGGCGGATCTGGCGGCGAGGGGAGAGAGGTCCCTGGGGACCCGCGCGTTCGGGAACGCGGTATTAGAGAAGCTGGGGGCGACGGCCTGACGACCGTCCGGGGCCCGGAGTAGCCGCGCCCGCAGATGCTTTGCCGACTGAACGTTCGAAGGGCCGAGACATACGGAGACCGCTGATGGCCAAGACCCTGTTCGACAAGATCTGGGACGCCCACACCGTGTTCCAGGACGGAGACGACGGGCCGACCCTCCTCTACATCGACCTCCAGCTCCTGCACGAGGTCACCTCTCCCCAGGCCTTCGAGGGTCTTCGGCTGGCCGGGAGGACCGTGCGGCGTCCGGACCGGTGCGTGGCCACGGTGGATCACAACGTCCCGACCTCGGATCGCTCCCTTCCCATCGCCGACGAGATCTCGAAGAAGCAGATCGACACGCTGGCGAAGAACTGCAAGGAGTTCGGGGTCGAGCTCTACGACGTGAAGAGCCCCCACCAGGGCATCGTCCACGTCCTGGGCCCCGAGATGGGCTACACCCAGCCCGGCATGACCATCGTATGCGGCGACAGCCACACCTCCACCCACGGGGCCTTCGGCGCCCTGGCCTTCGGCATCGGCAC